>JAPLSS010000228.1 GCA_026398515.1 Candidatus Sumerlaeota bacterium
CAGCTCGTGTTCTTCTACGCTTGGCAGCGCGGCCAGGGCCTGGAGCAATTGCCCGGCCACGGACCGGCGGACTTCGCGCCGTGGCTCGCGGCCTTGGCGGAGATCGGCTATCCAGGCTGCGTGAATCCGTTCATGCACGGCGAGCCGGAGCCCGACGCCATGTCGGAGGCGCTGGCCAAAGCCCGGGACGATCTGCGGTCATGCCACGCCAGGGCCGTGTCCGCCTGACCCGGGAATCGTCAGCAGCGGGCGCGATCAGCGCGGCGGCCCGGCGCTCCGTGCCCATTGCAGAGGAGAATCGACAATGAAGAAGCCCGCCATCTCTCGCCGGGAGTTTCTCAACGTGGGCGCGGCCGCCGGGGTCGCCGGGGTCGCCGCTCCGCTGCTGGCCGCGGCACAAACCGAAAAAGGGGGATCGTCTGCGATGAACGTGCGATTCGGTCTGAATCTTTTGCTCTACACCGCCGCCTTTACGCGCGACAAGGTCGACCTCATTGCCAAGGCCGCCGACATGGGTTACGACGGCGCGGAAATCCCGTTCAACGATCTGAGTCTGCTCGACGCCGCGGCCACTCGCGCGGCGCGTGAGCGGGCGGGCGTCGGGTTGACGGCTTGCGCCGTTCTGCTTCCCGGCATGGACCTGTGTAGCCAGAAGCCCGACGAGCGACAGGCCGGCCAGGAGCAGCTGCGGCGGATCATCGACCTGACCGCCGAAATGGGCGGCGACGTGGCTGCCGGCCCCCTGTACGCCCCGGTGGGCCGCCTGACCGGACGCGCGCGGACCGACGAGGAATGGAAGTGGTGCGCCGAGGGGTTGCGCGCCGCCGCCGACCACGCCGAGAAGTCCGGCATCCTGCTGGCCATCGAGCCCCTGAACCGATTCGAGACATACGTCTTCAACACCGCCGCCGACGCCGCCCGGATGGTCCGCGAGATCGGCAGCCCCAACCTGAAGGTCCAACTCGACACGTTCCACGGCAACATCGAGGAGAAAGACACCGCCGCCGCCATCCGCGCCACCGGCGCCCTCCTGGGCCATTTCCACGCCTCGGAGAGCGACCGCGGCGTTCCCGGCACGGGCCAGGTCAAATGGCCATCCGTGTTCGCCGCCCTCAAGGACGTCGGATACTCCCGCTGGATCACGATCGAGAGTTTCGCCATCGGCATCCTCGACCTGTGCGCCGCGGCCTGCATTTGGCGGCCGATCTACGACTCGCCCGACGGCCTGGCCCGCGACGGCTTGGCGTTCTTGAGGAAGATGTCGAGCGCCGCTTGATCGCGAAACGCGTCCGACTCGCCGACTTATCGATCTGAAGAAAAGGAGGCCGCCATGGACCGCCAATCTCCCAGAACGCGCCGGATGTTCTTGAAACAGACCGCCACAGCCGCCGCCGCGCTGCCTCTCGCCGTTCGACGCTCCGCCGCCGCGGACCTGGCGCCGGAGAGGCCCCATCTTGTGTTCGTCGTCGGGACCCACCACTACAATCCCGAAACAACGATGCCCCCGCTGGCCCAGGAAATGGAGCGATTCGGCTTCAGGACGACCGTGGTCCTTCCGCCGGGCGATCCCGAGGAAAACAAGAACGGCGTTGGCCTGCCCGGCCTCGAAGCGCTCGACCAGGCCGACGCGGCCGTCTTTTTTCTCCGGTGGCTGACGCTCGACGACGCCCAGTTTGCGCACATCGAGAAATACGTGAAGTCCGGCAAGCCGGTCGTC
This sequence comes from Candidatus Sumerlaeota bacterium, assembly GCA_026398515.1. Lineage (GTDB taxonomy): Bacteria > Sumerlaeota > Sumerlaeia > JAPLSS01 > JAPLSS01 > JAPLSS01. Next base: position 1,718 of record JAPLSS010000228.1, read on the forward strand.
GCTTTCCGCACCAGCACCCACGCGTTTCGCTATCCCAAGGACCATTCCCGCTTTGCCTGGAACGACGGTTTCGGCCAGGACGTGGTCGGAACGTTCTACCTGGTTCACCTGCAAGGCTCGACCCAGTGCCGCGTCGTCGAAGAGGCCCGGACCCACCCCATCCTCGCCGGCGTTGGAGAGGAGTCCTTCACCTCCGCCGGGACGCTCTACATCACCAACCTGCAGCCGGGCTGCAAGCCCCTGGTCCTGGGCAGCGGCAGCGGCAAAGAAGAGCGGACGCTGAAAAAGGGATCCTTCGAACGCCTTGTCAAGAAGGACGAAACCGACGTGGTGGCGTGGACCTGGGAGAAGAACGCGTACGGCGCGCGGGTCTTCTCGACCTCGTTCGGCCATCCGGGCGACTTCGCCGTTCCCCAGATCATGCGGATCGTGGTGAACGGCATCCACTGGGCGGCGGGCTGCCCCGTTCCCGACGCCTCCGCCGAAGTCCGCACGCTTACGCCGCTCGCCGCTTAGAGCTTATTTATAAATGACCATGACCTTGTTCAAGACAATCATCGCCGCCGCCAGCGCGCTCAGCGCATGGTATGAGAGGCCATGAAAACGGTAAGCTGGGTTGCGGCCAACTTGTCGCGTCGCGTCTGTTCCATGCCCCAAGACGCCTCATTCATCGCCGGCAGGTAGGCCGAATAGCGCTCGTCGGCCATCTCAAAGAATGGTTTGAGCGTGACATCCGCGGGGCGGACGAGGTTGCGGGTTCGGAAATGCATCGGTTCGCCATGGACCGGGTCAAGACGGCTGACCCAGAGCTGATCGGACGTGTGCGCATAGATCATCTCATGAGCCAGAAAGTGCATCTCCATCACCGTGAACCCGCAACAGAGAGTCGAGCCCGGATCGGAAGTCCGGTAGGCCATCGGACACAGGGCGGTAAAATAAATCCGGCCGCCAGTCCGGGGATTGACCGTGGACAGCGCATGATTGAACATCGCGCGCTCGTAGAACTCCACGAACTCCGGCTGGGGATCGCAACGGAACAGTCCCGCGGTAAGCTTGAGCATATTATAGGTGTTGCAGCTTTCCGGCCCCGCCGGATGCCGGATCGACTCTTCCCACTTGTCCGGTGCTACGAAGTGTTCCCTGGCGCTATTGCCGCCGATGCCATACGAATAATGCTCCACGACGATGCGCCAGAAGTTGAGCGCGGCGGTGTTAAAATCACGCTCCCCCGTCAATTCGTAGATTCGCTGATAGCCCGTGAACTTGGGGATCTGGGTGTTGGCGTGCAAGCCCGGCCTTTTTCTTCTCGGGTGGAGCAGCGAATGGAGGACATCCCGGCCCTCCAGCATCGGAGCATAGACGTATTCATCGCGGAAGCGTTTGGCCAAGACGCCCCACCCTTTGTCAGTTCGCCCGCGGCGGATACTGTTTGGTGAACCCGTTGCGGCTGTTGGTCATCGTAAACGAGCCGTCGGCGCGGGCGATCAGTTCAAGGAACGGGATCTTCTCGCTCTTTTCGCCCAGGTTGGCGATGTAGGGCTGGGCGCCATTGTAGCCGGCCTCGCCGCCTTCGCGGACGTAGTTCGTCTGCCACAGGTCGCATCCCGGGACCTTATGCACCGTCTGGATCGCTTCCGATGTGCCGCGCCGGTGGCCGCCAGGCCCCAGGCTGAGGATCGCCACGCGGGGAGCCAGTCCAAACACTTCAGACGGCGGACACGAGGAGATGCCGTGGTAATACGCGCCCATTTCGCCGGGCAGACTCTGGGCATGATGGGTGATGAGGTAGGCGTCGACGGCGCCGATCAGATTCCGGGGGCAGAACAGGCGGTTGGCCGCGTTCCACGTCAGGTCGCCCAGGTAGATGAAGCGGAACTTGCCGTGGCGCGCCACCACGCCCATCGACTGGCCGTCCTCGGCGTCGTCTTCGGTCCGCTGGTCGATGCCGGCGCAGTGCGGGTTCGGCTGGCCGGCGCCTTCGAGCGGCCGGGTGAGTTCCTTTCCGCCGCCGCTGACCACCAGCATCTCCAAGCCCTGGATCGGCGCGCGGTCGCCGACCTTCATGGGGATATGGCGCGCCTTGTTCCGCACGGCGACGTAGTTGTCGTATCGTTCGGTGTCGCGCTTTTCCGCCCCTGCGTGAAACCCGAAGCGGCGCTCGCCCCACCATTCGTCGCTCTTTCCGTAGACCGCGCTTTCGCCGTGATCGACGTAGTTCAGGATCGGGACTCTTTCGGCGATCTTGAACGCGGCGCCCATGTGGTCGTCCTCGAAGTGGCTAGCGACGAGGTAATCGATCCGTGGAATGGCGTTCTGCTCCATGAACGCCAGGAGCCGGTCGGCGGTATGGACGGAGCCCGTGTCGAGCAACAGGATCTCTTCTGCCGGCGTGAAAACAAAGGTCGCGTTGCCAAACCCTACGTCGACAAACAAGAATCTGATCTCTGCCTCTGCCATGATGCCTGTGCCTCCGATAGTTGTGATGTCAGTTCATCCCAACGCCACCCAGGAAAAACGGGGACTGGCTCGGCGGCGCTTGCGCCGCCTGCTTTCTCGCTTTTCCGCCAGCCCTGAGCGTGTCGAAGGGACCGAAGCTCTCGGACACACCGTATCTCGATCCATCGGAAAAGCGTGCCTGTCCCCGGTTTTCCGTATGACCAATCCAGGCAGAATCATGGATGGCAGAATCATGACCGCAAGACGCTGTCTCTCATGATTCTGCCATCCGTGATTCTGCCTGGATTGAGGTTCCCCGATTCATCCTGGCCATTTGGCGCGTGATTCCAGCTTTGATGGGCCTAACGCGATTCCCCCCGCGGGAAGTGCTTGACAAAGAAGTCGACCATGTCGCGCAGGTGCGCTTCGGGGCCTTGCCCCCGGTACTCGCCCGCGTGATGGAGAACGTTTTCGATGCCGACCTCGTCCAGGCGTTCCTTGAGCAGCGTGCCCAAGCGGAAATTGTGAAGCGCGTCGTTGTGGCTGACCGGCGGCAGCGGCCCCGGGGGATTGTTATAGTACATGATCACGGGCGGCGCCCCGGCCTTGACGTGGTTGATGGGCGAGGCTTCCTCGTACAGGGGGAACACCCGCGCCGCCGTCATCAGGTCCTCGTCCTTGGCAAGGCCGAACAACCGGGACGCCGGAAAAGTCCCGACCCATCGGGTGGCGTCCTCGCCGATCAACTTCGAGGCCACGCGCGGATCCAGCGTGCTCTGGCCGTCCACCGGGCCGATGACGGAAACGCGGGTGGTTTGCCGTTTGACCGGGTCCGCGTTCGCCGGGTCGGCCATGTCGTCGAAGAAGCCGAGCCACATGGAAATCACGCCCCCCGCAGAGCCGCCCGTGATCGCCACCGCGTTGGGATCCAGATTGTACTCTTTCGCGTGGAGCCGGAGAAACTGAACGGCCCGGGCGCTGTCCTCCAGTTGGGCGGGGTAAGGCGCCTGCGTCGAGTAGCGATAGTTGGCCGTCGCCACCGAGATGCCCTGTTTCAGGCAGATCTCCAACAGGATCGGCGAGATCCACGTCTTGTCCCCCTGGGTGAACCCGCCGCCATGGAAGTGAACCACCAGCGGCGTGGGGCGATCGGACTTGGCCTTCCACAGGTCGAGCACGTTTCTCTCGTGCGGGCCGTAGGCGACATTCGCCATGTCCGGCTTGTGCGAGTATTCCCGGGGCTTCTGGTTGTCTGCCAGCGGCGCCTTGCCCGGGGCCTTGGGGGCGGATGGCAACGCGCCGGCCGGCCGGGTCACGGCGCCTTGCGCGGCGTTCTTGGGCGATTTCTCCGCGTCCGCCTGCGCCGGCAGACTTGACGCCGTTGCGAATGCCAGGAGGACAGCCAGGAGCATTGGCGTCCAGATCGGTCGAGAAACGCGGAGCCATGGAGCATTCTTCGTCATAGCGAGAGTCCCCTCACGACGTAATTCCTACCTTGCCCAGCGGCGCCTGGTCGGACGTCCTTCCACGGATGCCTGGCCAGGATAGCGCCTTCTCACAACTCTATGCGCGCGTTGGTTCGATGGGCAATCCAAATGATGGGTTCTTTTGCGGCCTTTTCCTGCCATTTTGCGACAAGTTGCCGCGCCGCCGAGAACCGCTACGGCAGGCGCGCCGGGGCCTTCCCAACAATCCGCCGGAAGTTCTCGCGCAGCAATTTGGCCAGCGCCGGTTGGGGCAGGTTGAGCGCCCGCATGGTTTGGCCGGGCTCAAGGAATTTCGCGCCCGGGCAGGGGCCGGCCATGGGGCCGTCGGAGGCGAAGTACGCGCGCATCCCCCGCCAGCTGTTCACGGCGCTGCCGATGGGCCATTTGTCCTTGTTAGCCAACCCGGGCAGATCGGTCCCGAAGATCAGGCGGTCCTGGCAGTCGATGTGAAACTGGCGCGCCTCGTCCCACTGGTCGTTGAGGAGTTTGTACATCCGGCCGCCCGGGGTGACGTCGAGGCACACGTTGGGGTAGGCGCGCAGCAGGTCGCGGGCGCGTTGCAGTTCGCCGCCCAGAAAGTAGTAATGCGCGAAGATGACGATCAGGTTCGGATGACGGCGCAGGACGTTTTCGGCCTCGGCGCGGAAGGCTTCGAGGCTTTGGTCGCCCGGTTGGTTGTAGACCCGATCGCCCGCCTTCTCCAGATCAGCCATCTTTGCGGGGTCCCAGCGCTCCGGGGAATCGCCGACGTGCCACGTCAGCGGCATGCGCTCCTTTTCCGCGGCGGCGAAGAAGGGGGCGTAGATTTCGCCGTCGAGCGGGAAGGTGAGAATCCGGCGCACTCCGGCGGCGCCCTCGATGATCTTGATGCCGTCGAAACCCTGCGCCTTCAGCTGCGCGGGCTGCCGGCCCAGGCATTCGGCCAGCGCCGCGCGATCGGCGGCGGTCATCGATCGGAAATGGAACGGCTCGCCGTTGGGGCCGCTGTAATCCAGAGCGCCGAAGCAGTAAAACCGTTCCGGGTCGATCTTCTTGTAGCTCAGCGCGACCTCGTTGTAGGTCCCGCGGCCGTCTTGCCTCGGGACGCTGAGAAAGTTGATGTGCGAGCAGCCGCCGGCCTCCATGCTTTGCCGGATGCCCTCATACAGGCCGTCCGAGAAGATGTGGACGTGCGCGTCGATCAGTGTGTCCGAGGTGGATTCCATCGTGTCATTCCTTTCCTTTGATCGCGTCGTAGAGCGCCAAGTTCTCCACCGGGTCCAACGGATCGCCGATCTCCTCTTTGACCTGGCGATAGAACGCGCCCAGTTCCGGGTTGAGCTCCAATTCCTTCATCTCCGGCGCGTCTTCGTCGACGTGTAGTGGCAACAGCAGAGATGATCGGGCCGCAGCGTGTCGATCGAGATCAGCAACAACTTCAAGGGGCGCCTCCGGGATTGGTATGGGGCATCAGCCGGCTAGCCTACCCATCAGCGCGGCAAGAGATCCAATGCACAAATTCCTGGTTGCCAGAGATGTTCTCTCCAGAAAATGGGGGATTGAGTGGCGCAGGCTTTCTAGCCTGTGAGCGGCGTCCACACCCGATTCGTTTCATCACAGGCTAGAAAGCCTGCGCCACTCAAACCCCGAGTTTCATGTGTTTCCGAGTGCCGCGAGGCGCCATGAGCGGCTCTCTAGTTTACTATTGTCTCGCGGCGGGCTACGGCAGCGGCGTCGCCAGCGTCTGTAGCGGCGGCTGCTTCGTGAGCGGGAGTTCGATGGTTTTCAGGTATTCCCCAAGCAACCGCCGGAGGGAAGATTCGTCCGGACCCGAGAGGACCGCCGCATTGGGGCCGTCGGCGATGAAGGAGAACTCGGGCGCGGTCTTCACGATGACGCGATGGGGGAACTTCGCCTTTGCGGCGTCGGAGACGATTTCCACCTCGGCGCTCTTCCCCAGGAGTTCCGCCTGCAATTCGACAAAGCCCTTGAGGCCGCGCGTGACGCGCTGGAAGGAATCGGCGTTGGACGGCGCCACGATGCTGAGGGGTTCGGCATTCGCCAGGAAATCGACCTTCGGCCATTCGCGTTCGGACGGCTCGGGCGCCGGCTCCGCGCGCAGAACGATCAGTTCATCCGCCGGAATGCTCATTGAGAGGGACGTAACCCTCTTTGCCTCGTCCATCTTGGGGTTCAGGGGAACGCGATTGCGGAACTCGCTGAGGCGCGGATACAACCCCGTCAGCCGCAATTCGACTCTCGCCGGTTGGTCGGCGAGATTGCGGACGGTGAAGAACGTTTGCGGGTCCGCCCCGAAGCGCTCGATCCTCACGGACTCCTTGTCCGCCGCGGCCTGCGGGATGGGGTCCCATCCCGCGCGCGCCAACGCGATAGCCACCGGGCCCCACTCGATCGCCATCGGCCAATCCTCGCGCTTCAAGAGTTGCTCAATCCAAGGCGTCAAGCGGTCGAAGGAAATGATCCCCAGCCAGGGCAGGCCGCCGAATTCCAGCGCATCGTAGAGGATGGACTTGTCCATCCCCCGGGGAACGCCCGGGTAAATCGGCTTGCGTCCCATGATGAGGCGGTGGGTTCGAAGGTAGAACGGCTGCGGCTGCCGCTCTCCTTCGAAGCGGGTGTGGTTGCTCAGCTGCGACTGCGCGCGAAAGCCGCTGAAATACTGGAGTTCCTCGCCGGGATTTCGTTGGAGGCCGGGCGCGAAGTCGGCCACGTCGTCCAGCAACTTGGCGAAGACGACGCCGATGTTGGTGTAGACGCGCCCCGCATCGTCGAAGGCCGCCCATTCGGTCATGCGGCCCCAGTCCTCCTTGTTCACGGCGCCGAGGTCCATGTAGAACCCGCAGGGTTTGTAGTCGTCCGCGATGCGCCGCAGATCGCGACGCACGTGCTCGGCGAACGAATCGCCCCACGCGAACATCGCCGCCAGTTTCTCGCGTCCGGGGCCCAGGACGCTCCAGTCGTCGCGGACGTATGCCTTGCCGTTCAACTCATGGCACACCGAGTCAGCATATTGCGACAAGGCCATTTCGCGCTCGCAATTCATCGGAATCGTGTACGACAGATTGCAGCAAGCCAGGTTGGCGATCTCATAGACGCGCCGCAGTTCCTCGCGGCTCATTTGGAAATCCTTCCACCAATAGGCGGGCTCCTGTTCCGCGTAAAAATCGCCCGTCCGGCTGAAGGGCGTCGAAAGCTCCATCGCCCCCACGTGAAACCGGCGGCACAGGTCGATGAACTTATCCCCCTCCTTCTCGATGACCCAGGGCTGCGTCAGGGCGTATAAGCCCCAGACGTCGTCGCGTTGCGGCGCGGCGAACCACTCCGGCCAGAAACTCCAATACCGGTCCACGAGGCTGCGCCAACTCCAGTTCGGGTCGGTCGCATACAGGACGAACGTCACGCGGCGTTCCTGGCGCGGCGGGATCGCCATTCGCACGACGTAATAGAACGTCTCCAGCGAGTCGCCGGCGCCCTGTGCGCGTGACCCGTAAAACGATTCGATGTCCGTGGGGAAGAGGCCCGCCGCCATGCCGACCTTGCCGTTGTGAAGGCAGACGGCGGGGAAGATTCCCTGCGAGAAATACCGGCCCGGCTTTACCGTTGTCGTTTCGGTCGGCGGCGAACCCGCGGCCAGTTGGCGCAGCGACAGGCCGTCCCAATAGAACCAAAACTCCGAGCCCAGGCGCGCGGGAAGCGACAGGCGCGTCTCCACAAGCAGGTTGTCGTCGCCCGCATTGGGGATTCGAACCTCCCATGTGATGTATCCCTGATGAGGCGATACCTGATAGTGGGCCTTGAGGCCCTCGCCGGCCCAATCGAACTCGACTCCTTCGGCCGTCTGGCGCGCGTTGGACACGGCCCCGCCGGGCCCCAGCCGCCGCGCGCCGGGCGCCACGGCATAGTTGACTCCTCCCGGCGCCGCCAGCCACTGGCCGCTGTCCGTTTCCCACGAGCGCAACGCGCCACTGCGGCTGTCGAGGGCGATCCGAAAATCGCCCGCGCTGAGATTCCAGCCCTCGGCGGCCGGCTCCACGCCGACGCCCCATCGCGACGCCGGCGGCGCCTGGCCCAGCGAGGGAGAAGGGGCTTGGGCCTCGACGGGGCGCGACGCCGCCGGCCTCGGCCCCTCGCCCTTCTCTTGCGCGGCGCCTTTTTCGACGGCGGCATTCGCGGATTGCGCCTCTGATGAAGCGCCGTTCTCAAGGACGATCCAAACTACAATCGGCAGAAACAGGAAGGATCTATGTGCGAAAATCATGGATGGATCACCTTTCTGGCGCCGCCAGCGTGCATTTCGCCGGCTCGTTGGTGAGCGGCCGTTCGATGGTCTCCAGGTATTCCCCGAGCAGTTGCCGCATCGAAGATTCGTTCGGACCCGAGAGAGCCACGGCATTGGGGCCTTCGGCGGCGAGCGACGGCTCCGGGGCAAGCTTCACAAGGACCCGATTGGGGAACTTCGCCTTCGCGGCGTCGGAAACAATCTCAGTTTCCGTCGTCTTGTTCAACAATTCGCCTTGCAGTTCGACGAAGCCCTTCACGCAATGCGCCACGTGCAACGTGTCGGTGGTGTCGGGCGCGATGACGCTGACGGGCGCGGCTTCGGCGAGAAAGCCAACCTGCGGCCATGACCGCTGAGGCGGCTTCGGGGCCGGCTCCGCGCGCAAGGCGATCAGTTCATTCGCCGGGATGGTGAACGAGACCGCCGTTTCCCCCGCGGCCTGATCGACGGTCGGGTTCAAGGGAACACGATTGCGGAATTCGCTCAGACCCGGATACAGGCCCTTCATTTTCACATCCACTTTCAGGGGCTGGTCGCTCAGGTTGCGCACGGTGAAGAAGGTTTGCGGGTCGGCGCCGAAACGCTCGATGCGCGCCGACGGACTGTTCGTGATCGCTTGCGGAATGGGGTTCCATCCCGCCCGTGCCAGCGCGATCGACACGTCGGCCCACTCGCGCGCCGTCGCCTACCACTTGCGATCGAAGTGAAACGCCAGGACCGGCAGGCCGCCGAACTCCAGCGAATCATGAATGAGCGTCTGGGTCATGATCGTGGTCAGGCCGGTATAGATCGGTTTGCGGCCCATGATCAGCCGGTGCGTGCGAATGTAGAACGGCTGGTCGCTGGTGTGGTTGCTCAGGTGCGCGTTTCCCTGGAACCCTTCGAAATACTGAATCAACTCGCCCGGGTTTCTCTGGACCTGGGGCGCGAAGGACGCGATGTCCTCCAGCAACTTGGCGTAGGCGATGCCGGCATTGGTGTACATCTTTCCCTGATCGGTGAAGGCGGACCATTCGGTCATGCGGCCATAGTCTTCGATCAGGTAGGCGCCAAGGTCCAGGTAGAGGCCGTCGGGTTTGTAGTCGGCGACGATGCGTCGCAGGTCCTGGCGCACGTGTTCGCCGAAGGAGTCGCCCCAGGCGAACATGGCCGCCAGTCGTTCCACGCCTTTGGGCATGAGCTCCCAGCTGTCGCTCAGAAACGGCTCGCCCGTGTCGCGGTGGATGATCGAGTCGGCATATTGAGCGAACGCCATCTGCCGCTCGCACCGCATCGGGATCAGGTACGACAGAGTGCAGCACGCGATGTTGGAGATCTGATAGACCTGGCGCAATTGCTCGCGGTTCAGCGTCCCGAATTTGCGCGCGTAGGCCGGCTCGGTCGGCGCGTAGAAATCGCCGCCCTTGGCGAACGGCATGGGCAGTTCCATCGCCCCGACGCGCATCCGGCGGCACAGATCGATGAACTTGTCCCCGTTGCTGTTGACCTCGGTGGGCTGCGCCAGGCCGTAGAACCCCCAGACGTCGTCGCGCGGGGGAGCGGCGAACAACGCCGGCCAGAAACTCCAATAGCGGTCCACGACGCTGCGCCAACTCCAGTTCGGATCGGCGGCATAGAGAAGGAACTTCACGCTTCGTTCCTGACGCGGCGGGATCGCCATGCGCACGACGTAGTAGAAGGTCTCGAGTGGATCGCCGGCCGGCTTCACCCGCGAGCCGTAAAAGGATTCGATGTCCGTGGGGAAAAGGCCCGCCACCATGCTGATCTTCGCGTTGTGAAGGCTGACGGCCGGGAAAATGCCTTGCGAGAGGCGGCGGCCCGGAACCAACGTGGTTGTCTCGGCCGCGGGGGCCTTCGCGTCGAGACTCCGCAGCGAAAGCCCGTCCCAGTAATGCCACTGCTCGGCACCCAGGCGCGCGGGCAGCGACAGGCGCGTTTCCAACAGGAGGTTGTCGTTTCCGGGGTTGGGGATGCGAACTTCCCAGACGATGTAGCCCTGGCGAGGCTCCAGGCGATGATGGGCCGTCAGGCTCCCCGCGCTCCAGTCGAAGTCGAGGCCGTTGTCCGTCGGGCGCGCATTGGACAGGGCGCCGCCCGGCCCGAACCGCTGCTGGTTCGGCCAGACCGCGTAATTGACGCCCCCCGGCGCGCTGAGCCACTGTCCGCTGTCTGTTTCCCACGAGCGCAACGCGCCGTCCTGATTGCCGACGCCGACGCGAAAATCGCCGGCGTTCACGGTCCATCCATCCGCGGTCGGCTCGATGCCCACGCCCCATTTCGCCGCCGGCGGCGCCTGGCCGAGGACGGGGGCCGGCGCCGGCGCTTCGACCGAACGCACGGTCTTGCCCGCGGATTGCGCGGACGACTTCTCGATCTTCATCACGCCCGCCAGGTCGCGCACGAAGCCGATCCACGCCTGAGTCTGAAGAGGCCGATCCGCCGTCACGGCCATGCCCTGGCGCGTCAGGTCGAAGCCCGGCAGATCGGGATTGAACACCAGACTTTTCACGCCGGTCGGCTGGGCGCCCAAGGCCACAATGCCGCCCATCTTCTTGTCTTCCATGGCCAGCGTCGGGTGGCGCGCCAATGCCGCGATTCGGGGAGACGAGGGGGTCGCGGGCCAGGGCGCGGTCTTGACTTGCTGATCCTGACCCCTTTCCGCGAAACGGGAAAAGACAGAAAGACAATCAACCGGCGCCGGGAGCCGGACTCGAGCCTGCCTGGCGGCTGCCTGCAAGAGGGTTGTCAGTCACTTGAGGACGCGACGGCCTGTCGCACAAGCGGCCCGATTCCGGCGCCCTATATAGCCTGGTTAGGCCACAGCTCGCAATTGCGTTTTGAATTCGGACCTATTTCCCAGCGTCTTCAATGTGTCCCATGCTGACTCCTCGTCCAGAGTCCGCGGGGTTGCCGAGATAATCGACCTCCTGATGGCCGGGGAAGCCCCCCAGAGATTTGCCTTTGCCGAGGCCGGCGAAGGCGGCTGTGGGAGCGTAAGGGTATTTCTCGCCAAAGACCGGTCGGAGATAGTCGTCGGGCGAGAAACCGCCGAGGCCGTGCGTGTCCAGGCCGTACGTCGTCCGCCACTGGCTCTTCTCATCGGGGATTTCCACCAAGTCTTTGATTCTCGCCTTGGGCGCGTGGGTCACGGAATTCCAGTAGAAGTTATAGTCGATTTGGTTGCCGTAGCAGTGCGGCTTTTCGCCGTTGAGAATCCCCCGCGCCCAGATGCAAGCGTCCTTGGCCTCCGGGGTGGTCTGAACGATCACATTGTTGTATATCATGTTGTCGTTGGCATAGATGACCTTGCTGTCCCACGACTTCCGAAGCCATTCCCTGTGCTTCTCGTCGGGATAGCGTTCCTGCCACTGCGGCAGATCGGTGGCCTTGCGATTATAGGTATACAACTGGATGGCGACTCCCGTATTGTCTTTCAGGAAGTTGTTGCAAACGACGGTCTCCGCCGAGTTCTGCACCGAGATGCCAATATTGTGGGGCGGCTGTGTCTTGCCGAACTCGACGTGGATGCACTCCTGGGTGCTCTCCACGATGTTGTATCCGATGTAATTGTGATAGGAAATCTCGGCGCGAATGCCCTCGCCATAGTTGCCCGAAACATAATTGTATTCGATGACGTTGTTGCAGGGCCCCGAGTCAAGCCAGATGGCCACCCCGCCCAGATTGCCAGTGAACCGGTTATGCCGAAGGATATTGCCGTTTCCCACGATTTTGGTGCCGCCCGTGCCCCATTCCTTGTAGCCGGCGAGGTCGTTGCCCGTCACCAGGTTGTTCTCCAGAATGTTGTTCTCGCCGCCCAAGGAGAACCCAAACTCACCATTGGACTGGAAGGTGTTGTCGTGGATGCGCGCCCCGTGCGATCCGATCTGCATCCCCGACCCCGCGCTTGAGTATTCAAAGACGCAGTTCCGAACCTCAAGCGCTTCCCCATTGAGACCGACCATTCCCATCTGGTAGGTGTTTTGGCCGCGGCGGAAGGTGAAGCCATCGAGGACGCCGCCGCTGGCCTGGTTGAACTTCATCAGGGCGCCGCGGACCGTGACCTCCGTCGTGGCGGCGTTGGGGTCTACGCCCGCGGGAAGCTTGAGCGCGTACTGCGCGGGATCGCTCATCGTGGCCGTGAAACTGTAGTCTGGCATCGCCTCCCGCGCCGTGTCTTCTTTGACGTGGAGGCAGCGCTTCCCATCGACGAATACCTGCTCCGACCTCGGCGGCATGTCCCATCGGCCGCCGCCGTTGCTATAAGGCGCTTTCCCGGCCACATCTTGGCTCCAGATGTTATGCCCGACGTCGACCTGACTCCACCCCGTGACCCGATCGGCGCCGTCGAGGACCACCGCCTGCTTCTCCGCGGCCTTGATGACGATAGGCCTGTCCGCGGTCCCATGCGATTGGACCTTCACCTCCTCCCGATACACGCCTGCGGCGACTGTCACCGTGTCGCCGGGCTTGTTGGCCGCATCGACCCCTCTCTGAATCGTTCGGAACGGCTGCGCTGATGTTCCGCTTCCGGTGTCCGACCCATTGGAGGCGACGTAGTAGTCGGTCGCCGAAGCAGGACCGCCAAAGCCAAGGCCGACGAGCACGGCGGTTGTTGACAGGACAATGAATCGAGTGAACATGGCAAATCTCCTCTCATTCTTCGCTTCGTGTCTTCGGCCGGTTCGTAGCGCCCGTGGAAGCGAACGAAAGTACCGCCATCTGATGCCCCAGCAGTTTCGGAAGCGTGAACGAGATGCCGCGTGTCGTTCTCCGGAAGGAGATTGGCTTTCCTCCGGGAACCAGTTCGACCGACTCAACCCACTCCCGCGTTCGGAAAGCCACCGGAATATGATACAGCGGCACACAATCCTCCAGCACCTCGACACTGCCGCGTTTGATCGGCGTTGCGTACAAGAGGTGGATGACATACTGATTGCCGTTCTCGCGTTTCATGAGAGTCACGCGGCCGCCCGAGGGAAGGTCGACCGTGAGCATTCGCTTCGGCAGAAGCAGATTCACGCAGTTGACCACAAGATCGCGGTATAGTTTCATGCCGTGCTGCCGGTAGAGCGTGAATATCTTCGCCGCGATGTAGATAGTCTGGCCCTTGCGGATCACGGCCGGATACTCCGCCTCTTGAGAGTGCGGCGTATTGGCATGCGAGCAAAAACGCCGGTAGGTGCGATTGAAATACGGCGCGATCGTCCGCGCTAGGACCTCGCCATCCGTCACCCGCGTCTTCACCCCGGCCGTGTAGTTCAAGAACGGGCTTCGCACCATGTTCTTGGCGATCGCGTCGGACACGAGCGTGTAGTCGAACTGCCATTCCGACGCGCCGCCGTACTCGGCGCCGACGTCGAGTTGGAATCTCTTCCTCCGCGGGTCGAGGGCGCTTTCGCCGCTTAGGATGAGTCTCCCGCCCGCGGCAGAACAGGCTGCGAGTTTCGCCTTCAGCGCCTCATTCATCAAGACGTCGTCTGGCAGTATCAGAAGGCGATACCCATCGAACGGCATGGTTTCATCGATCATGTCGAAGAGCGCGTGATCTTCAAAGAGCATCATCGACGCGCCGACCTCGGCGTCATCCACCCGGGGGTCTTTCCGCACCGCGCTGGGACACACCACCGCGATCTCGGAAACCGGCGTCACATGCTCGCACCACTTCTGTTTCGCTGCGACGTCCCTATAGGCTTCCCCGATGATGCAGTAGGTTTCCTCATCCATGCGTCCGCTGGGATGCAGTTGATCGCCAATGCCGCATTTCGCCCCGAAGGCGATGATCTGATCGCATTCGTGCTTGAGCGCGAACGGCCACTTGTACCCGCCAAACTCCCCCCACGATCGATGGAACTTGCCCGTCACGCTGTAATAGTCCAGGCCGATCTTTGCGATATACTTCACGTTCTGGGTAAAATGGTCATACCCCCAAGGCCCCGTAGGCAGCGATTCGATGCCGTGTTGCCCAAGGTTGTCATAGATGTCATAACGCCCCTTTTTGACTGGGCCATTTTGAGAGATGCGCATGTCCGGCTTGAGTTTCCAGAGCGCTTGCGACATTCGCCGCATATACTTCACGGTGACCTCGTCGGCGAATCGCCACACGGCTTCAGGGTCATGCAGGTCAACGCCCCCCGCCCGCATGTCGCGCTTGCAGTTCTTGCAGTAGCACGGCGGCTGGCCGATGATGTCAAAGGACAGGCCGATTGGCGAAAACCGCTCGACCACCTCTTTCGCCAGACTCTCAACGAAATCGATGTAGGGGCTGTTGAGGCAAAGCCGGTTTCATCCCCCGAACCGCCTGTCATCGGGTTTCCCCGGTTTAGGCGCGTTCACGACCGTGCCATCTTCTTTTCGACATACCCATTCGGGATGCTCGCGCGCGGCCAGTTCGTTCCAGCCGACGCTGACGTAGATCGGCGCGTCAATGCCATTGGCCTTGCACGCGGCGAGCATCCGCGGCAGCAAATCTGTCCTTAGATTGGGGTGCCGCTTCCCCACCTGTGTATCGTAGTAGCACCAGCCGTGATGGCACATCGCGAATACCATAATAGACTCGACGCGGCCCTGTTGGAGGCAGGTAATGAATTGCTCCTCGTCGAATTGGCTTCCTACGTCCGGGATGTGTTCGGACGTGTGGAAGTCGAGAAAGATCTGTCGGAATCGAACTGGAGGAAATGTGGCCATGATGCCCTCCTGATAAAGCGCAATCCGATCAGGCTGCCGCGACTTGACCGACGATGTGTTCGCGGCCAGTTGTTCGGCGTCTTGACTTTTCCGACGCGTGGCGCCTGGCGCAATGCTCTTGCCGTTCATAGTGGACCTCGATTCGCCGGGTTGATGATGGCGCTGAGATCGAACCATTCCCTCAGATAGCTGGAGGACAAAAGAAACCGCGCGCCTGCCAGAACCGAAAGGCTTCGGGATTCTCTCAGCAGCAAACCGACAGCGGCGCAGATGAGAGTGATCAACGCCGCCGCGAAGAAGACGAACGAGAATGGATGCAGTCCCGCGACGACGATGCGCCCCAGGTTCGCGACCATGCCGCTTAGAAAGCCGGCGGCGAGAGCGACGGTCGAGGAGAGGAAGCGGATCAAGAACGAGAAGTTCGTCTTGTCGCGGTCGGGAATGATCTGGAGAACCAGGGCGCCCATCGCCTGATTGTGGATGGTGAGAAAGAACGCCGTGGCGGCGCCCAGAAGAAAGATGCACGCTCTGGGAAGGGACGCCGGAAGCAGTCCCCATCGGGCCGTGAGCGCACAGACCGCCAGTGCGGTGAGGATGAGAACGGGTTTGTTGCCCGTATGGTCGATGAACGAGGTCATGCCGTAGCTGGCGAGGGCGCCGATAATGCTTGTCATAATGATATACAAGAACACGATGTTCGTCTCGCAATGGACGACGCGCCGTAGGAACGCCAGCGTAAATCCCAGGAAGATGTTCAGCGCCAAATTGAGAGCGAAGAGAACGAAGACCGTGGGCGTGTTCTGTTCTCTGCATGCGCGGGCGAACGTGGCGAGGATGTCGAATCCTCTCGCCGGCGGGATCCGTTCCCGGATCTTCATCCTGCGGACATAATTGGTCCCAAGCGTGTTGAACACCACGCCGACGACCACCAAGACGAGCAGCCCCGGGGAGCCGTTCAATGGCTTGAAAGACAGCACAATAAAGCTGATCACGTTGGAGATGACGCCCCCTGCGGTATAGATGGCGCTCATGCGCGCGATAAATGACCCGGTTTCCTCGGGCCGGGCGAGAATGCGGTTGATCGTGTCGGCCATCGCCATAACCACGGTGCGTAGCACATTGAATGCGGTAAAGACCACGAGGATGATCGCCACGGCGCTCTGGCCGTGGAAGAAGATTGTCAAGAGATAGAACAGGCAAACGAAAGCGCGGGTGAACCATGCGTAAAACGCGACCCGGATGATTCTCCTGTTGGCTAGAACGATTGGAGCGAAGAGGGCAGCGATGCCGGCGATATGAGCGCACGAACTGAGATAGCCGAGCTGCATGTTGCTCGCGCCATAGCTAAGCGCAAGCAGGATGATCGAGTTCTCGGTGATGAAATTATAGCCGATGAAGTTCAGGAACGCGTATTTCCGATAGTTGCTCACGCTTTCCGCGCGCTCCTCCTGCGTCAGGGGGGAGAGGCAGTCCGATCCTGGCGGGTTCATGGCATGTCCTGCTTGCTGACTACGGAGCAATGACGGCAATTCTGATTCGGCCTGGAAATATCACCGGCATTCCTCCAGAGGCAACGAGCCGGTCATGGCGCGCTTCCTGACCAGGCCTTCCGATACCACGCGAACAAATCATCGCCGAGCATGCGATAAACCTGGACGGAGTTGTGCGATGCCCCCGGAACCACCGTGAAATCATGTTCAATCTTCAATTGCGTCAGGAATTCGTTCAGGGCCTCGTTGTTCGGCCGAAGGGAGTCTTCGCTGCCTATCGCCATCCGCACCTTAGTCTGGCCGCGGATCGCGTCCGCGTTTGCGCGAATCACCGTGGCGAGATCGTTGGCCTCAAAGTAGGCCTTGTCGGCGCTCAGCATCATCTTCCGCCGACCGCCTTGCGGCGGCTGCAGCGGGCCCCACTCCACGGAATCGGTGAGAGCCTCTGACATGATGCTGACGAGACCGAACAGGTCCGGGTGCTTAAAGCCGAGGTGCGCCGCGCCGTAGCCGCCCATCGAGAACCCTTCGACAGCCCTGGCCTCGCGCTTGGCAATTGTCCGGTACGTTTGGTCCACGTGCGGGATCAGTTCCTTGGTGATCACGCTATCGACCGGGCGTTTCCCGTCCGGAGAATCACAATAAAAACTGGCCGCGATGCCATTCACCAGCACGACAATCATGGCGGGCGCCTTGCCAACACGAATCGCGGCGTCCAGCGGCGTCACGAACACGGCGCCGGCCCGCTGGTTTCCCCCGAAGCCGTGCAGATAATAGACGACCGGGTAGCGCCGGACGGCATCGTTCTCGTAATCGGGCGGCAGATAGATCAGGTAACTAACCTCGCCGCCGACCAGCTCGCTCGTGATAGTTCGATAGTGAGTCCCCGCGGGCTCAGTGCGGTCCGGATCCAGCCAGACGGCCGCCCCGCGAGGAGCTTGCCCCTCCTCCGCGGCGGCGACGATCGGCGCCAGGGTGAACAGCGCGATTCGGAATGATCGCAGGGAATGTGTCATGGCAGACCTCATGCGGAAGAAAGTGTCTTCTCAGCTTCTTGACCGGACACGCATAGGAGACTCATGGTATGCGTTGACTGCCGATTTATCCACCGTTGTGAATGCTTGGAAAGAAACCCCACAACGCTCTCGTGGCGAAGGGTCAGTTTCTGATGGCCGGGTCGAAGCGCAGGCCGGCGAGCCGTTCCGTCGTTCCCGGCTTCACCAGGCGAAGGAAGCAGCCGGCATGTTCGCCGTGGAAATTGGAGAAGCGCGCTTTATTCGAGAACGCGGTGTGGTAGATCGCCACCAATCGGTTCGGGCCTTGCCGGAGTCGAGCCGCTCCGCCGCTCACCTCGACGCCATTCAGAAATATCCGTTGCACGGTTTGATGCGTCCGCCGGAATTGCACGGGCTGTTCCCGGTCGGCGGATACTTCGCTTTGCAGGATGTAATAGCCCGCTTCCTTGCAGTTGAAGGACCCATACGTGCGAATCAACTCGGGGTCCAGGAACGGCTCAGTGAACGGCGTGTCGTCGGCCGAAGTCCAATCCAAGATCGCGCCGTTCTGGAGCGCCCACGGCTCCGTGAGAAACTCGTCGCGGCGAATTGTATCTACCACTTTGTCCATATCCATATCGGCGTCGGGGATCAGGCCGAGCCGTGAGAAGCCTCCCTGAGGATAGGAAGCATCCCGCTCGATGGCGTTCCTGACGTGGCAGTCCAAGTGAAGGCGGCCGGCTTCGGTCCCGACAAGAAAATCCACCTGCGCTTGATAGTAGGCGGTTCCAGCCGTGTATCTGTAGTCCGTGGTCAGCCCCGACGGCGTCACAATGTCCTCCCACTGCGCCCCAGGTTTGATATCCTCTTTCAGGACCCGGCGGATGAGGCCTTCCTTCCATGCCAACGGCAAACGGTAAATAACCTGAACGTCCTTGAAAGGCGCCGACGTTTGATTCCTCAGGATCAGGCGCAGCGCCTTGCCATCGAAGGACAGCAGCCCTTTCAAACCAGGGAAATCCGCGTCTTCGTCGCGATCGGCGAGCGCCGCCCGATTCTCCGCGTTCGACACAAGTCCGGTTTTCTCAGGGAGCGACCTGGACCGGTCGTGGAATAGATGAAACAAAAAGACGTCGGTCTTCCGGTCGGAAGGAACGCAATCGGCGGTCTCGCTCTGGAGGGACGCCACGTCCTTGCGGCCCACGTTCTTCAGCCGGACCGTCAAGGGCGTGGAATCGTTTAGGTCCAGCAGCCGGGGGCGTTGTATTTTCACGCGCAGGGTCTTTCCCTCGCGGAGGGGATGCGCGAGGGTCGTATGGAGAGACTGGTATCGATAAGCGGCGTATTGGTTATGATTGCAGTGCCACCAATCGGGATTATGGCCATACTTGTCGAGCTGCGCCTCGAATTTCTCCCATGCCTCCGGCGTTCGGTGCCAAACGTGCATCGTATGCGACAGCATGGGAAATTCGCGGTGGGCGGCTTCATCGGCAAGCGCCCGCTGCATATACTCGTCAATCTCCGCGCCGTCTCCCGGCAGGAGCAGCATACCCACCATGTCCGTGAACAAGTCGTCGTTGTACAGGCGTTCGCCCGACAGATAGTAGCCGGCGCGCCGCAGCGCCCGATTGAGATCGATCTGCCCCTGGTTTCCCATCATGGGGTTGCGGAAATCGCAATAGGCAAAGGCATAGCACGTCACCTGCGTGTCAGCCGCCGCTTCCCACGCCACGCGAGTGCGAGCCACCTCCTCGAACAGCCGGTTGCAGTTCATGTAGGATAGTTTGGGATGGCTCCATCCATGCCCGCCGATTGAATTGCCGCCCTTCAGAATTCCCTTGCCATAGGGCGCGAAATCCCCGCCGTGGATCGTTGGGCTGTTGAGATACCAGGTGGCGTGATAGCCGTGTTTCTCCAGGACGTCGCGCATCTTCGTGTCGTCGGGATTGCAGTCGTCCCAGCGGGAGCCGGTGGACCACGCATAGTCGTCATACAGGGGCGCCAGCTCGACGACGGCTGCTTTCGCCGCGTCCTCGGAATGAAAGGTGATTGCGAACTCCTGGCTGTATGTCCCGGTGGCCTCGGGCATGGCGGCGCCGGCGTCGCAGGCGGTCAGGCGCTCGTGCGTCTTGGGGTACGCAAAGTCACTGGTCGGCCTGCCCGCGTTCGATTGTCACCTATTTTGCGCCGCAGGCGCCGCAGCCGCCCCCGCTCCGATCTTCATCGCTCATCTCCTCATCGCGTAGTTGCATGGCGCCCCCTGTGTCCGTTGCCGGGCATTCGCCGAGAGAAGTGTCGTATGTGAAGGAAGAATAGAGAAGAGGGAATGATTCGTGTTTCGCGTCTCTTTCGTGTTGTTTTACGACATGCCTGTGGATGCTTTTCCAGAGGGAAAAGGGAGCGCGAAAGACGGGAAGCACGGAGTCCCGCCTCCAGGTGGGGCGCCGCCAAGCCGCCTGCAGCGGGGCAGGCGTCGTCAACGTGATCCGGGATTGCCGGGGCGTGGCGGTTTTCGTCGGCGCCAATGACGGATCGGGAGATCTGGCGCCCGCCGGCGCTCACAGCAATATCCACAGTCTCCGCGACCACATCGAGCGTTGCCCCGCGCCGGGGATCCCGGTCACGCCGACGAGGGGACTGGAACGCGGAGAGAACGCCTTGAGCCTCGACGAGTCGATGACTGTGGCGCCTCAGAAGCGCAAGCGCCTGGCCATCGACAAGCCGCAACCCATTCTGCTGAAAGACGTGGACGAGGTTGCACAGAAGGGGTGATCAATGAAGGAGAAGAGCATGTCAGACTCATTTCAGCTTCGAATTCCGGATCGAGGTCGGCGCGCCCCTTGCACGCCGGCTCGCCAACGTCGGTCTCGTCGTTTAAGATGCCCAGCCGGCCCCGCTGGAAGGAGCGACGACCGGGGCGGCTTTTGGGGAATTGACTGTTGGCCTGACTCGCTGTAGAAGGCGCCAAAGCATGGCGATTGGCAAGCAACTGACCGCGGGAGGCTAGACATGGCGGCCCAAATCGTTTGGCCGGTCCGGATCGCGCTCATCGGCTGCGGCGGGATTTCCCGGGAGCATGCGAAGGGCATTCTCGCCCACTCCGACAAAATCCGATGTGTCGCGCTATGCGATGTTTCCGAAAACCGTCTCAAGGATCGAAGCGAGCAGTTGGGTGGCGTCGCCGCCCAGTACAGCGACTGGAAGGAGATGCTGTCGGACATCGGCGGCCAGCTGGACGCCGTTCTGATCTGCGTGCCCAATCACCTGCACGCGCAGGCGGTCCTCGACGTCGCCGCCGCCCACAAACATATCCTGAGCGAGAAGCCGTTGTGCATCACCCTGGAAGAAGCCGACCGGATTGCCGAAGCCGTGCTCCGCGGCGGCATAACCTACATGGCGGGCCACAATCAGCTTTTCATGCGGCGAGTTGATCGACGGCGGCTTCCATCCGACCTACCGCCTCCTGTATTTGGCGGGCGCGCCTGTCGTCGGGGTGCGCGCCAGTTTCGGCCGCTTCCGCCACTCCCTGCAAGGCGAAGACACGGCCTGCGTCCAGGTGCGCTTCGCCAACGGGGTCCTGGGCGAGGTGTTCACGTCCTGGGCGATGCCGCAGCCGTACGGCAGCTATCAGATCCACGTCATCGGAGAGCGGGGCCAACTCTTTGGCCAGCGCGACGAACTGTATCTGTTGCGCCCAGGCGAGACGGAGCCGGAGAAGCGTTCGCTGCCGGCGGCCGACACCTTCACCAAGCAGATCGCCCATTTCGCCGAGTGCCTAAAAGACGGCAAGCGGCCCGTCGCTGGCGTCGAAGAAGGCCGAGCGACGCTGGACGTCGTCCTTCGGGCCGCTCGCGACGCCGAGGGATGGCAGGCCTATGCGCCGAAGAAGATGGACTAAAGAACGTTCCGCCCAAAGGAGAGTCAGTGTCCATGAAAACGCTTCCCTGTGTCCTCGTTCTGATCCTACTCGCGTCAATGAGACTTGCCGCCCAGGAGCAAACGCCGATGAAGAGTCCCACCGTGAGACCAAACAACGCCGGTCCGGGCCGCGGCGAGAGAACCGGCCCGCAAACAGGAAGTTTCCCGGCAAGCCGGGGCGGTCGACCCTACCCGGGAGGGCCGCCAAGGGGGAACGTCCCGCCGGCCCAGCGCCCCGGGGGCGCGCCGCTGGGCTCCCAAGGGGCTACCGCCCCGTCGCACGTGTTCGCGCGCGGCGACGTGGAAATCGTGACCTTTGAGACCGAGGAGGAGTATGACCGCCTCCAGGAGCTCTTCCTTAGCTCCCAGAACACCCACCCCGAACCCAGCCAGATGACGACTCTCTATCTGCGGTCTGCAACCGACGGGTCGGTTCAACCATACACGGTCCGGCTGCCGCGAGATTTCTCGCCCGACGGGAAATACCCGCTGGTGGTCCAGCTGCACGGAACGAATTTCCACGAAACGCTATCGGGCTCGCGCACGCAATACCGGGGCATGGGCGGCCCGCAATGGATCGAGCCGGACCTGCCGGTGATCTACGCCCATTGTTTCGGCCGCGCCAACACGTTCTACCGCGGCATGGGGGAAGTGGACATTCTCGAAGCGATCGACGAGGTGAAACGGCGCTTCCCGGTAGACCCGGATCGAGTCTATCTCCAGGGACATTCCATGGGCGGCTGCGGAACCTACACGATCGGACTGCATTACCCGGATCGGTTCGGCGGCCTTATGCCCCAGGATCCTGCGATGGGCCCCATGATAAAGGGCCCCGGGACTGGCGGCCCTACCCCGGAGTGGATGCAGCCGCAGGTCAAGATTCACTCGCCGGAGAGCCTCTATCCGAACGCCCGCAACCTGGATGTGTTTTTCAAGAACGCGGGCGCGGGCATCCAGCGCGATTCGACGGAATTCACGGATGGCATCGTGGCGCAAGGCGGCTTCTCCACTGTGGAATCCTTCCCCGGCATGCCGCATAGCTTTGGCGACCGATACGCCTACGCCAACTTCGTCACGGAGCTGATCCAGCACCCCGTCCAGCGCCATCCCGCCGAGGTCAAGTTTTATACCAATACCCTGCATTACAACCGCGCCTATTGGGTCACGATTGACCGGCTGACGCGCCACAACGCCGACGCCTTGGTGGTTGCCACGTGCGACGAGAACAGCGGCGTCGCGGTGAAGACCGCCAACATCGACGCGCTCACTCTGCGCCTGGAGGACAGTCCCGCGCCGAAGCAGGGAACGCTGACGGTCGATGGCGCCGCCGTGGTTTCGGGCCCCCTGCCCCCGGTGGCGCATCTGTCGAAACAGAGCGGCGCCTGGACAATCGGCGAATGGAAGGGCGGACCGCTCGTCAAGCGCCATGGCCTGCAGGGACCCCTCGACGACGCGTTCAACTCCTGCTTCCTGGCCGTGTACGGCGAAGGCGACCGCGACCTGGCCATCGCCGAACTCGACGCCGTTCGCAACCCGCCCAGCGTGCTCGACATCCACGGCGACTTCCCCATGAAGGCGGCGGCCAGGGTCACGTCCCAGGACGTCGAATCGTCGAATCTGATTCTCTTCGGGACCCCCGAGAGCAACGCGGTCCTGCGGCGGATCGCCCCGTCGCTGCCGCCGGCGTTGATGCAGGCCGGCGCCGACGGCTCGCGCGGCATCTTCATCTATCCGAATCCCGAAAGCCCGGACCGCTATGTCGTGGTCTGGCCGGTCAAGTTCCTCAGCGTGTCCAGCGAAGCGTTGGAGCGCAACTGGATCATGCCGATTTGCCTGCTCCCCGATTACGTGCGCGTCAAGGACGGCGCGGCCATTTCCGGCGGCCATTTCGATAGCGATTGGAAATTGAACCAGGACTAAGCGCATCCATTGGGAAATGCGATCCTGTGTTCCCGACGCTCCCCGAAGGGGAGAAACATGAGTAGCCGTGGGTGGAGTCTTCGAAACCCACGGGATGGCAGGGGAAAACGACCCGACCCTGACGGGGTCGCACAACAAGGTTTCACGCCGCGTGCGACCCCGTCAGGGTCGGAGGCGTGGGCGTTGGTTTCCGTGGGCTGACGCCCACGGCTATTCATATCCCTCCCCTTCGGGGAGATTCCAGATGCAGGATTGCATTTCCCAACAGATGCGCTAAGGGCAATGCTGCTTACATAAGGTAGCATTGGGACTAAGCGTGGAATCCGCAACGAGGAGAGAGAGCATGAGAACTCACGTCGCTGGCCTTCTGGGCGCGTCCCTGCTGAGCGCGAACCTTCCCGCCGGGGCCGACGCGCCCTCGTCCCGCCCGCCGGGGGCCGGGATCGTGGCCATTTGGCTCAACAGCCCGTCCCTGGACCGCGAGGCGATTCTCAAAATGCCGGTCATCAAGGACGGGCAGGCGGTGGTTCAATGGGCCCAGGTCGAGCCCGAGAAGGGCAAGTATGACTTCAGCGCGCTGGACGAGCAACTCGCGGACAACGCCAAACGCCATCTGCCGGCGACGGTCCAACTCAATGGCAACCTGAAACCCCAGTACCTGTTCAACGAGGTCCCCTATGTCAAAGAAACCGGCAAGGATGTCGCGGCCTTTCGCCAGGTCAACAATCGCGAAGGCACGCTCATGTTTTGGCATCCCGCCCATGAGAAGGCCTATGTCAATTGCCTGACAGCGTTGCGCGATCATCTCGCCTCCTCCCCCTACAAGGGGGACATCATCGGCTTGCGGATGAATTTCAATCCCTTCGGCACGGAGATGACCAACATTTTTCCGCAAGACAAGGCGGCCGAGTACGCGCGCAAGGAGCGCTGGATTCAGCCGCCGGGATTGGACCGCTCGCTTCCCTACAACGGCTTCAACAAGCAGGAGGCGACCGATTACGTTCGCCGGATCATGCGCAAACACGTCGATCTCTTTAGCGGCGTGGTTCCGATGTTTGTCCGGTGTACTTTTGACAGCGACGTGACCGAAGAGTTTGCCCCCTATCTCGAGAATGGAACCTTTGGCCTGTTTGAAACCGGCTCGTTATTCGCCCCCTTCGCGACGAAAGCCGAAAACCAACAAGCGTGGTTCCTGAAATACTGCAAGACGGGCAAAACCGTTGGCTATGCCGAGAGTTTCTGCAACGCGTGGGGATGGCACTCCATGATGGAGGAATTGCTGCTTTCGCCGCCCCAAGCCTTCTACTGGCGGGTGTTGTGCGACCTGCACAAAGGCGTCTCCTACATCGCCTGCTATGGAAGCGATCTGAATATGGCCTTGACGGGCGCCTACAAGGTCTCGGCGCGCACGGTCGACGGCCGGTCCGTCAATATCGATTACAGCGACAGCCAAAGCGGGTTCGACTACCGCGGCCAATTCACTGAGGCCCTCCAATTCGGCGACCGATACGCCGGCTGGCACGCCAGCCCCGCTTCCGCGCCGGGAGCCTGGATCGCCCTGCGCGAAAGCGACGCCGTCGGCAACGCCAATAACCAACGGGAGAAACTCAAGGTCTTCACGGGGGATTATACCTTTCTGATGGAGCGTTTGCCGGACCATTCGACGGGAGTGACAAAGGTCGGCCCCGACCAAATCCGCTATGGCGGATATGCCCGGCGCTTGCCCGCCCACGAGTCCATGCGCCTGAAGGTGGATGGACGTTTCCTGGAGAGTTTGAAAGGATCTTGCCGACTGAGCGTCATTTACTTCGACGACGCGGCGGGATCGCCCTTTGCCGTCTCCGCCGGCGGCCAAACCTGGGAGGCGCCGATGAAGGGCGGCGCCGCCTGGCAGACCGCCGGATTCGACATGGCCGCGTCCGCCTTCAAGCCCGCCGCCGATGGCGCGCAGATCGTCATTCAGGCCGCCGACGCCCCGATCTGCCTGCACATGGCGACGATCGAACGTAAGTAGGAAAGGACATCCACTTCGGCCGACAGGTCCAGCTTCGGGACAGCAATTCATGGCCCTTCGCGTCGCCCGGAAACGAACGAAAATGGGGGTATGAAGTCCCGCCTTCAGGCGGAATGTCTGGCTGTTGTTATCGTCCAAATTTGGGCCATTCCGCCTGAAGGCGGGACTCCATACCCCCATTTAGGGAGCAGAATGCCGACTCCCTGCCGTCCTCGCGTCAATCCTGTCATTCTGATCGCCGTTTCGTTGACGTTGATCTATACTGGCCAAATGAGGCCTCATTCTGTCATATTCTGGGCGCACGGCGGATCGGAAGCGAAAGAGGAGGCGGCGGCGTAGACCTATGCGCATTCGACGAGGCGGAACGATTGTGGCATTGCTGGCCATCGCGGCAGCGGGCGGCGGGAGGCCGGCGCCGGCCTCGACGCCGGCGCTGGAATATCACCCCGGCACCACCCGCAAGATCATCCAGTTGATCGGCGACACCGACTGGCCGCTGCGGCACGCTACGATCACGCAGACCTACTCCAAGGCCCATCTCTATGGCACCGATCTGGGCGAGCCGTTCGAGCATCAGGGCAAGCTGTATCTAACTTTCGGCGATTCGGACGGGGGGAATGGCGGGGACTGCCTGGGCTTCACCTCGGCCACCAAGCCTTCCGAACTGACCGACTTAGACCTCGTCAAAGACGCCTCCAACGTCTATATTCCGATCAAAATCGGCTCGTATGCCACCGGCTCCTACGACACGCCTTCCGGCGGCATCTCGCTCAATGGGGCGATCTACATCGCCTATGCCACGGAGTCCGACAGCTACCCCTCGAAAGAGAATAACCGGCGCGGCATTCTCGGGAAGTCGACCGACGGCGGGAAGACCTGGACGTATCTCTACGACACCGACTATGCTCCCGGCTCCCCGCCCGATTTCACCTACCATCATTTCATCCGCCTCCACATGGAGAAGGTCGCGGCGGCGGACTACCCCGGGCTGCCCTGGACCAGCGGCGACGTCGTCCTTATCTACGGCATGTCGCACGACGGGAATGTCGACCCAAACCCCGACGACATTTACCTGGCGTGCGTTCCCTTGGATAGCTTCGAAAGCGGCAAGAGCGCCTGGATGTACTTCACGGGGCTCAACATGGGGGCGCCGACGTGGTCGCCCAACGAGCCCGACGCGGTCCCCCTTCTGGACGACGGGGGCCACGACAGCATCGACATCTTTT
>JAPLSS010000226.1 GCA_026398515.1 Candidatus Sumerlaeota bacterium
CGGATTCGTCCAGACCGTCTGGATGTCGCCCGAAGCGCCGATCCATTGCATTCGCTACGAGGCGGAGGCGGACCGCCTCCTCGCCGGCGTGGGCGGCAAGGGCGCGGTCTATGAAATCCGCGAGAACGGCCAGGCCACCCGCCTGTCGCAGGTCGAGCAGCGCAACGTCATCGCCATGGCGGCCGCGAAGAAACTCGTCTATATCGGCACGGCGGAGTCCGGCGTCGTCTATACGATGTCCGGCGCCGAAGGGCTGCAAGGCGTCTACATCTCGCGCCCGCTCGATGGGGACGACCCCGTGCAGTGGGGGTCGTTGCGGATTCGCGCCAACGCGCCCGAAGGCACCTCGATCACCCTGGCCGTGCGCCAGGGCAACACCGAGGACCCCAGCGACAAAACGTGGACCGCCTGGTCGGCGGAGCAGGCGCCGGTCGATCAGCAGGTCAAGGTCGGAGGCCGCCCGACGCGCTTCCTGCAATACCGCGTCACCCTGGGGCGCGCGGCGATCGATTCGCCCTTGCCCACGCTCGACACGGTCGAAGCCTTTTACCTGACGCCGAACTTGGCGCCGGTGATCAAGGAAGTGAAGGTCTCCACCCGGCCGGGGCGCGGCGGCCCGTCGTCCCTTGGCGCGCCCAAACCGCCTTCCTCCAGCTCCGGCGGCGCGCCGACGCCTCCGACAAGCCGGCCCCCCAGCCTGCCCATGCCGTCGCCCGGGGGCGAGGCCGGCGGCGGGGGAGCAGGCGGCCGCGAAGGCGCCTCGGTGGCCGTTTCGCCCAACTCCAACGAGCAGTCGGTTCAGGTCAGCTGGAACGTCGACGAGCCGAACGACGATCAGACTCAGGTCGACGTCCTGTTCAAAGGCGAGAAGGAAACCGTCTGGCGCAAACTCAACACCGAGCCGATCCGCGGGACCAGCAACTACCGCTTCGACAGCGGCACGATCCCCGACGGCGACTACCGCGCGCGCGTGGCGGTCAGCGACCTGCCGTCCAATCCGCCCGACATCGCCAAGACGACGAACCTGGACAGCGAAGTGTTCACCATCGACAACACCGCGCCGAAGATCGACCAGCTCAAGGTCGCGGCGACGAAGGACGGCAAGTATCGCCTCACGGCCTCGGCGCACGACGCGGCGACGATGATCGCCAGCGCCCGGTTCAAGATCGACGCCGCCGAGTGGCGCCTGGCCTTCCCCGCCGACGGCATCTTCGACTCGCCGACCGAAACCTTCGACTTCGGCGTCTCGCTCCCCAAGCCCGGCGAGCACAACGTCGCCTTGATGGTCGTCGACCGCGAAGGCAACACCACCGTGGCCAAGCGGACGGTGGTGGCGAAGTAGCGGATAGGGCGAGCACTGAGGGAACGCGATGGCCCTGGAATTCGAATGGGATCCGCGTAAAGCGAGTGTCAATCTTGCGAAACACGGAGTCGCCTTCGAAGAGGCTGCGGCCATCTTTAGCGACCCGCTTTCGGTGACGATTCTTGACCCTGATCACTCGAGTACGGAGGAGCGATTTGTGGATCTTGGCATGTCGTTCCTCGGTCGACTGTTGGTCGTGACGTACACCGAACGCGGAAGTAGAATCCGAATCATCAGTGCACGGCTGGCATCGCGCCGGGAGAGAAGGATATATGGCCAGTAAGACGATCGAGCGAAGGAAACCGCGCGCCGACGACGAGATGCGCCCGGAATACGACTTTCGCGGCGGAGTGCGCGGGAAACACGCGGCCCGTTTTGCGGAGGGGAGCAACGTAGTCCTGCTCGATCCCGACGTTGCCGCCGCCTTCCCAACGGCGCGCGCCGTCAACGAAGCCCTGCGTGCCCTTGTTCCGCTTGTGATCCATGCGAAAGAAGAAGCGCTGCGCGCGCGGAAAGCCAAATCACGGAGAAGCGAGTGACACGGGAGCCATGGCGCGATTCATTGTGCATCGGGGGCTCTTGTGTGGGCAAATCCCAACGGTGCTGCCTCCGCCTCTTCGCGGATTGGCGCCCACCCGGCTCCCGAGCGGCCCACGGGTTGATTTGATCGTTTTCCCCTCGAAAGGTTGGACACGTTTGAGAGCTGTCCAGTCTGCCCTGCGGCGGATCCCGGCAGACAGCGATGCGCGAGTCGTCGCAGTCGCCCATGACTTCACTTTGCAGGCAATGGACGCCTTGCGCGAGCGTGACGCCATTGTCCTGACGCAGGTGACCTCTCAGATAGACGAATCCGCAGAGCGCGATGTGGAACTCCAGCGACGCATGCGAAGTTCCAGATGCGTCCAAGTGTAGATAAGGAGATGAACGATCGCCCAGAGATCACGCGTTTCGTGGAAGGCCGTGTCCGCCCTTATGTTCTGAAGATGGGACTTGAGTCGGCTTATCGCGACATGGCCGCCGACGGGGAGCGCGAGGCTGAGGCTCTGGAATGGGCCAAGAGTGTGACGGTGGATAGCGGCAATGAGCTGTTTCGCGGAATTGCCCCGTTGGTGTGAGGCAGTGAGATGCGGTACATCAAGGACACGGAATGTGTCGCTGACCACACGATCGAAGTGCGCTTCGACAACGATGAAGTCCGGCTCGTCGGAGAGGTTGATCTGCCACAATCCCTCGCATAGTATACGGCCATACGCGCAGGAGGTGGAAGATGCGAACCTACATCGCGGTTGTGGAGAAATGTCCCGACACCGGGCTGTACGTTGGTTATGTGCCGGGGTTCCCTGGGGCGCACTCTCAGGCGGAAACCTTAGAGGAACTCAAGGAGAACCTCAAAGAGGTGGTCGAGATGCTTCTTGAGGACGGCGAGCCCCAATTGGACGGCGAGTTCATCGGAACCCAAAACATCGTGGTGGCGTAGCCATGGGGAACGCGCCCGTTCTCAAGCCTGAGGAAGTGGTTGCAATTCTGCAGCGGCTGAACTTCTTCGAAGCCCGGCAGAAGGGCTCCCACAAGCAGTTCCGGCATCCCGATGGCCGGGGCACTTCCGTGCCGTTTCACCGCGGAAAGGACATTTCCCCAATCCTGCTTCGCCAGATCGCCAGCGACATCGGCCTGACCGTTGCGGAGCTTCTTCGACATCGTTGAGGCGGAAGACCTGGAACGCGTGGCGGAAGCAATCCGAGTGCAACTGGATCTGTAGGGATGCTCCCTCTATCCTCTCCTTCATTCGCCGAATCCGCCCGTTTATTGCGCTTCGTCTTCACCGACCTCGACGACACGCTGACCACCGGCGGCAAGCTGCGGCCGGAATCGTTTGACGCGATGTGGAATCTCCACGACGCCGGCGTCGGCGTGGTGGTGGTCACCGGAAGGCCCGCCGGCTGGTGCGACCACCTGGCGCGCATGTGGCCGGTCGAAGCGGTCGTCGGCGAGAACGGCGCCTTTTACTTCCACATGCAGGACGGCAAACTGCGCAAGCGCCGCTTTTACGAGCCAAAGCGCTCGGCCGAAGTCTTCGCGCGCGTCATCGTCGACGTCGCGAAGGAAGTCCCTGGCGCGGCCGTCTCCGCCGACCAGCAGTACCGCGAGTTCGACCTGGCCATCGACTTCCGCGAAGACGTCCCTCCCCTGCCGCGCGAGGACATTCTGCGCATCGTCGAGATCTTCGAGCGCCACGGCGCGCACGCGAAGATCTCCTCGATTCACGTCAACGGCTGGCTCGAGGACTTCAACAAACTGACCGGCTGCCGGCGCTACGTCGAAGAGCGATTCGGCCGCGCCCTGGACTCGATGCTCGCCGAGGTCGCGTTCGTCGGCGATTCGCCCAACGACGAGGACCTGTTCGCCGCCTTCCCCGTGAGCATCGCGGTGGCGAACCTTGCCAATTTCGCCGATTTGCTGAAGCATCGTCCGGCCTACGTCGCCACGCAGCGTGGCGCGGCGGGCTTCGCCGAAGCGGCCGAGGCGATTCTCGTCGCACGCCAATAGGCCGCCCTGAAGAAGACACGGAGACACGGCGACAGGGAAACACGGAGACGCGGAGACATTGAGACAAGAAGAACGTCCACTCCGTCCATTCTGTCCACTTCGTCCACCCCGTCCACTCCGTCCACCAATAAGGCTCGCCCCTTCACGATGCGGAACCCCGCCAAACGCCCCAAGGATTCAGAGCAGAGACCCGCGGGAAACGCTCCTTCTTCCCAATGGCCTTCCTCTCGGGCCGTTGTGTTGCTTGTTCTGTTCTTGTCCCTCGCCTTCCTCCTCTTTCAATGCATCCTCCTCTGGCCGGAATTCGTCCGCCCCGACGGGGTTTTCTTCCGCGACCCCGACGACTACATGCGCCTGGAGCGCGTGCGCATGATCCAGGACGGCGAATCGGGCCTGCGCCTTCATCGCATCGAACGCGACAACTTCCCTTACGGCGCGGCGACCCATTGGACCATGCCGCAGGATGTCTATCTCCTAACTCTGAGCGGCGCCTTTCGCCCCTTTGTTCGCGACGCCGACCGGACGCGCGAACTGGCGGGGGTGATCGCCTCTCCCCTCCTGGGCGCCGCGTTGCTGGTCTTCCTGGCTTGGTGGGGGTATGCCGCGTTGGGCGCGCCCGGCGCCGCGGTGATGCTGATCCTCTTCACGCTCAGCGGCGCGCGGCTGGAGACCTTCATGCCGGCGCATCCCGACCACCACGCGTTGATTCTCGCCTGCGCGATTGTCGGGCTCTCCGCCGCCCAGTTCATAGTGCGACCTTCAGATCGCATAGGTCCTATAAGTCTTATAAGTCCTTTGGGTCCTCTAAGAAGCTTCGCCTGGCCCGCCCTCTCCGCCATCGCCCTTTCAGTAGGCCTATGGGTCTCCGTGGAACTGGCTTTGGCATTGGCCGTCATCGGCTCCGCTTTGGGGCTTGCCGTTCTTCTTGAACCGGATTGCGAATCTTCCGTCGCCGCCGCGCGCGCCGGCCTTCGGTGGTCCCTCATCGGGCTGGCCGCCAGCCTCGTCTTCTGTTTGGTTGAAAACAAACGTAGTGAATTGTTGCCTCCGGCGTATTACCGAATCTCCCTTCCCTGGGTCTCGCTATGGCTTGTCGCCGCGGCGTGGTTCGCAACTCAGGCGTGGGCCGCCGGGCGCGCGTTCCATTCAAGCGCGGCAAAGCGCTGGGCCTTCGGCGTCGCCTTGGGCTTTCTGTTTGGCGCGGCGGCGCTTGGTTTTTGGCTCCTCGTTGCGCCGCCCTGGGCCCCCGAAGCGGACCGCGCGGCGTTGCGCCGTTGGTTTTCGATGATCGACGAATTCCAGCCGCTCTTCCGCACGGATGCGGTTCACCCGTTTCTCGCGCTTCTGAGTTGGCTGGGCGCCGCGGCATGGGCCGCCCCGGTCGCCCTGGCATGGATCTGGCGCCGCCGCGTCGGGCCGCTCTTTCCTCGCATCCTGTGGACCGTGGCCGCGCTGGCCTGTATTCCCTTGGCGTTGCTGCAAATTCGTTGGACCCCCTATGCCGCCTTCGCCATCGCCACCGTGGTCGCCCTGGCGTTCGCCGCTACCCGTGGCGGTTCCTGGGGGCGGGGGCGGCGCCCGGGATTCAGTCCGGTGGGTCTGTGGCGGTGGGCCGCCGTCCTTGCCGCCACTTTAGCCCTCAGCCTCCCGACGCCTGTCGATCCAACCGGCGCGCGCTCGGCCCGCGGCGCCCAACGGCGCGCCGTCGTCGACGACGCGCGGCGGCTCCGCGAACTGACCCGCTGGATCAACCGCCACGAATTGGCGAACCCCGGCGACCTCCGCTCCATCATCGCTCCCTGGTGGATGGGCGCGCAGCTTCTGCATGACATTCGCTTGGGCGTCGTGGCCACGCCCTACGGAAACCTGAGCGGTTTGCTCGATTCGGCGCGCTTCTTCCTCGCCGCCGACGACGCGGAAGCGCAAGACATCGCGCGCCAGCGCCACGTCGGCTGGGTCGTCTCGCCCAGCCATTTCCAATTCCTCCACGAGGGGCGCTTCTTGATCGGGGAGGCCGATCGCCTGAACCAGGGGCTCTCCGTTTCCGAAACCGCCGCCTTTGTCCGATCCCTCCAGGTGCGCTTGACGCAGGGCGCTCCCCCGCCTTTCCTGCGCCTCGCCGCCGCCGGCGATCCGTCATCCGCGAACCAATTCCCGCCCTATCGCCTCTTTGAGATGACGCCTTGAGTTCGGAGTGACACCTTCAGGCGTTTCTTTTTCACCACAAAGGCGCAAAGGAGGCTCCCCCTTCGCGTCTTGGCGTCTTTGGGGTGGATATTGGCTCTTCAGTCGACAATCGCCCATCGAACTCCTTGACATGTTCCTCGGCCTCCAAAAGACTGTTGGCCGCGTTGGAACCGCTTGTGCGTCCGACAGCGATCAGAAGCTAGCGCTCATGAGCCAGACTTCCGCCAAATCCGACAGCCAACCGCCATTTCTTTCCGTTGTCATCCCCGCCTATAACGAAGAGCGGCGGATCGGCGCCACCCTTCAGGCCATCGGCGCCTACCTCGACAAACAGACGTTTTCCTCCGAAATCGTCGTGGTCGACGACGGCTCGCGCGACCAGACGGCGACCGTGGCGCGGCGCGCCCGGCCCAAAGCGCGACTGCTCACCAATGAAATCAATCATGGCAAAGGCTACACCGTGCGCCGCGGCGTCTCGGAAGCCCGAGGCGAGATCATTCTCTTCTCCGACGCCGACCTGTCGACGCCCATCGAGGAATTCGACGGGTTTCTCCACCATTTCAAGGAAGGGGCCGACATCGTCATCGGCTCGCGCGCCCTGCCCCAGTCGCGCATCGAACGACACCAGGGCCGCCTGCGCGAAACCGCCGGGCGCATCTTCAACCAGCTGCTTCGGTTCGCGGCGGGCCTCCCTTTTCACGACACCCAATGCGGGTTCAAAGCCTTCCGCCGCCCCGTCGCCCGCGAGGTCTTCGCTCGCCAGCGGGTCGAGGGCTGGGGATTCGACGCCGAGCTGATCGTGATCGCGATGAAGCGAGGCTATCGCATCGACGAAGTCCCCGTGCGCTGGGTCAACTCGCCCGACTCGCGTCTTCGCATCTGGCGCGACGCCCCGCGGATGTTCCTCGACTTGCTGCGCATCCGGTGGAATGATTGGCGCGGGCGATATCGTTAGGAATCCGCGTCTCTTAATCGTCCTGCCTCTAATGGTCCTGCCTGTAGTCGTTCCGTGAAGTGAGCGCGATGGAAGGCAGGACGATTGGGGGCAGGACGATTAACGGCTCAGGCAAGGCGCCTAACCGTATCTGCCGAAGACTCCTTCCCAGGGTTCGACAGCAACCATGCCCTACCAAAACCTGCGCGATTTTCTTGCCGCCCTGGAGCGCGACGGCGAACTGGCGCGCATTTGCCAGGAAATTGACCCGTGCCTCGAGATCACCGAAGTCGCCAATCGCGTGATGAAATCGCCCGATGGCGGCAAAGCCCTCCTCTTTGAGAACCCCAGGAACTCCAAGATCCCTCTTCTGATCAACGCCCTCGGATCGCGCAAACGCATCCGCATGGCCCTCGGGGCCGAGAACCTCCAGGACATCGCCCAGGGCTACTTGGCCATGCTCGACCCGGCCGGGGTTTCCTCGTTTCTCGACAAGCTGCGCATGCTCCCCAAGCTCAAGGCCCTCGCCGACGCGATGCCCAAGGAAGTTTCGTCGGGACCATGTCAAGAAGTTGTGCTGGACAGACCAAGTTTCAGGCCATTTCCCATCATGACCTGCTGGCCTGGCGATGGCGGCCCCTATATCACTCTTCCCATGGTGTTTACGCGCAATCCGGAGTCTGGGATTCGCAACTGCGGCATGTATCGACTCCAGGTTTTTGATGAAACAACCTGCGGACTCCACTGGCACATTCACAAGGGCGGCGCGGAGCACTACCGGAGGGCGGCGCGAAAAGGGAAACGGCTTGACGTGTCCATCGCTATCGGATGCGATCCGGCGACCATGTTCTCGGCCATGGCACCGTTGCCGCCCGATGTCGACGAGATGATGCTCGCCGGCTTGTTGCGCAAGAAGCGTGTTGCCATGGCTAAATGCTTGACGAACAGCCTCAGCGTTCCGGCCGAAAGCGAGATGGTCTTCGAGGGCTATGTCGATCCGGAGGAAACCCGCCTGGAAGGCCCGTTTGGGGACCATACCGGCTTCTATTCGCTGCCCGATCAGTATCCGGTCTTCCACCTGACCGCCGTAACGCACCGCCGCGACCCCATTTACTGCTCCACCATCGTCGGTCGGCCGCCCACGGAAGACTTCTACATGGGCGAAGCGGTCGAGCAGTTGTTCCTGCCCGTCATCCGTCGTCAGCTTCCCGAGGTTGTCGATCTCCATCTGCCCGCCGCCGGAGTGTTCCATAACCTGCTGCTCGTTTCCATCAACAAGGCCTACCCGGGCCATGCCCACAAAGTGATGCACGCGCTGTGGGGCTTGGGCCAGCTCATGTTCTCACGGCTGATCGTCGTCGTCGACGCGGATGTCAACATCAGAGACTATACAGAGGTGACCTGGGTCGCCACCAACCACATTGACGCCAAGCGCGATCTGGAGATTGTCCAAGGCCCCGTCGACGCGCTCGACCACGCCTCGCCCCTGCCGGATTTCGGCTCGAAGGTCGGGGTCGACGCCACACGCAAATGGAAGAGCGAAGGCTTCGGCCGCGACTGGCCCGACAAAATCGTCATGAAGCCCGAAATTATCGCGAAGATCGACAGACTATGGCCGGAGTTGGGGCTGTAGGTATTGGCCACAAAGAAGCACAAGAAACACAAAGTTTTGTTTGTGCCTCTTGTGCCTCTTTGTGGCAAGAGACATCAGCCACGAATCGAGCACCGTCCATGAAGTCCATTTCGTCCATCTCGTCCATGCCTTCTTCCCGCCCCAGCCCCGCCTGTTGGGCATTGTTCCTGGCCCTCGCCTGGATCAGCCCGGCGCTGGCGAAGACCGACGGCGACGCCATCATCGACCCCGACGCCCGGACGCAACTCATCACCGACTGGGGATACGACATCAAGCAGCCGGGCAAGGCAGAAACCTTGACGCCTGAGTTTGCCCAGAGTCTCTTCGTCGACGACAAGATGACCTGCCTGCGCGTGCCGATCTGGGGAGATGTAAAGCATCCGGCGCATCCCGCGGACGGCGAGGTCGTCGAAAGCGGTTACCAAGCCGTTCTCAACGCCATGGCCAACGCGCGCAACGCCCGAAAAGATGTCGTGTTCTTCGCCAGCAAGAGATTGGAGGCGAAGCAGAGTTTCCCCGATTGGGTGAAGGACGCCAACGGCGTTGTCCCCGGGCCTTACGCCCATCTGCTGGCCGACTACCTGAAGTTCATGAAGGACCACGGCTTCGCGATCGATATCCTGGGCATCGACAACGAGATGGAGTACAACGAGGGCAAGATCACTCCGGAAAAGCACAAGGCCATCATTGACGAGTTGAAGTCGTTGGCGGCCTCCCGCGGCTTCGCCATGCCGAAGATCATCGGACCCGACGGGTATGGCCCGAAGGCGGATTGGTTGACGACGCTGACGGAGAGCGGCTGGGGCGACCGGCTGGACATGGCGGGCACGCACTATTACCCCAAGTGGCGAAAGCCGGGCAAGCTGGAGCCGTGGGTCAAGGCGGCAGGCGACCGGCCGAAATGGCATACCGAGCTGCATTGGGACAAAGTCGTCGCCCCCAACGACATTTTGGACACGGCCGAGAAGGCTTTCGCCGCTTTCTTCGACTGCACGGACAGCGGCCTGAGCGGCTACGTCTGGTGGTCCTACGTGCGCACAGGCGTCAAGGGCGAGCTGGAGCAGGCGCTGACGCAATCCACCGCCAAGACGCGCCCCATCGACGTCGACGACGTGGACGGCCGGGAAATCAAGTATGGCACGCTGATCACGCGAGCCTATCGCGAGGGGGACCGGATCGTCGTTTGGGCGATCAACAACAACGCGAAGAAGGCCTACGATTCCTACGGCTTCCGGCTGGCCAACGGCGCCATCGACGGCGACGTCGCCTACCGGCAGTGGACCAACTCCGAATCAACCGCCGGCCAGGCAACGAAATCCGGCGACAATGGGTTTCAATTGACCCTTCCGGCGAAGACGTTCACCCAGATTACGTTCGAATTGGGCGAATAGAACCTATATCGTTTACGCTTTGAAAGGCTGTTGCATGAACATTCTCGTGATCATGGGCGATCATCTGCGCCATGACGCCATGGGCTGGACCGGCAATCGGCTGGCCCACACGCCGAACATGGACCGCCTGGCCGCCGACAGCGTCCGGTTCCGCCGCTGCTATTGCCAGTCGCCGGTCTGCT
>JAPLSS010000961.1 GCA_026398515.1 Candidatus Sumerlaeota bacterium
TTGGCAGCCTCGACCGCCTCGGCGCCGGTCTGGGCCTGGACGGCCGCGCGGTCGGCCAGGGCCAGCGACTGACCCGCCACGAAACCGGCCGGGGCGGGCGTCGGTCTTACGCCCCCAGCCGGCGCGGCGGCGGCAGCGGCCTTCTTGGCGCTCGCCATCGGCAAGCCGGCTCCGCCCGCCCGGCCCAAGGCTTCCGGCGCGTTGCCGGACGCTCCGAAACTCAGCGTTTCCGGCTGGGCGGCGGCGGGAGGCGCCGCATACATCCGGTCAAATCGCGGCCCCTGAACCGGCCCGCCCGAGGAATCCAGAACCGTTTCCATCGGGCCAATCGGCTGCGCCCTCGCCAACTCCGCGTCATCCACCGCCAGATACGACGTATACGGCGTCACGATGCCATACCGCTTCGCCAGTTGAACGACCTCGTCGACCACCTCTTTGTTCTCGCCGTTGCGCCGGATTTCCTCCAATAGGTAGCCCACCTTCCGCTGGCCCCACAGCGGCTCGATATAGCCGTGGCGGTCTTCGTCCCCGGGGAACTTGGCCTCGTAGACGAAATCCTGCCGCTTATCGCCGAGTTTCCCATGCAACACCACCTTCGCCTTGCCCGGCTCCTTGTAACGCCCAAACACGGTCAGCTGCGTGCCCAGGAACAGATCGGGCAGTTGATGCGGGAAGAGGTCGACCGTCGGGACGCCCTGGATCTCCAGTTCCAGGTCGGTCAGGACCGGGCTGGCGATCTTGTCGAAGAACGAGGAGACCGCCTGCTCGATGTCTTCGCCGGGGCGAACGTATTGCGAAACCGCCCGAGCGTCTTCGGCCAGACGGTCAAGGAACCGCGCGTTCACATCGTTGCCCACGCCGAAGGTGAAAACTCGCAGCCCTTCCTTGTTGCGCTGCTCGACGTTGGCCAGGATCGCCTCGGGGCGGGTTTCGCCGACCGTCGGGCAGCCATCGGTCAGGAGGACGACGGTGTGCACGAACTCCTTGGACGGCCGGCTCCTCAGCGCCATGGCCAGCGCCTCGTCGATGTTCGTGCCGCCCGACGCGCGCATCTCCGAGACCCACTTGCGCGCGCGGTCGCGGTTCTCGTCGTTGGCCTCGACCAGATCGTCGCGGAACGAATCGACATCCGAGGCGAAGCGCACGACGTTGAACCGGTCCTTGGGCCGCAAACTGTCGAGGCAGTATTTCAACGCGTCGCGCGCCTGATCGATCTTCTTGTCCGAGGCCATCGATCCCGACGTGTCGAACACGAACGTCACCGCCTTGGACTGGATGTCGGCTTCGTTCATCTCGACCTTGGGCGCGATCATCACCATGAAGAAGCCCGGCTTCTCCGTGTCCTCGCGATAGCACAGGGCGTTGAGTCCAATGTCGCCCTCGGCCACCGTATAGACCAGCGTCACGTCGCGCCGCGTTTCCCCCTGCCCTGAGCCCGTCGAAGGGTGCCCTGAGCTTGCCTGCGGTGAGCCTGTCGAACCCGTCGAAGGGTCAACCGAGCCTTCAATTCTCCTGTCCGACCGGCGCTCGATGTTCAGCCGATGCGAAGGCGAGTAGACGGTTTTGATTGGAACGTCCGATTCGATGGAGAACGAAAAGCGGAAGTCGCTCGCGCCCATCGGCCCGCGTTCGAGCGCGCCGATGGGGTACACGTACTGCGCCGACCCCGCGTCCATCGGCAGCGGCTGAGTGAACTCGACCTCGACCTTCTGGTCGCCGCGCGCCGGCACGGGGAAGATGCGCACCCGCATCAGGTTCTGATCCATGTATTCCATCAGCCCGGGGTCGCGCATCCGCCGCACGATGTCCTCGTAAATCCGGCGCGCCTGCTCGCGCTCCAT
>JAPLSS010000086.1 GCA_026398515.1 Candidatus Sumerlaeota bacterium
GGCGATGGCGAGGACGTAGACGCCTTCGATCATCCCGGTGAGCGCCCCGCCGATCAGGCCGCCCATCGCGCTGGCGACAAGCGTGCGCCACACGCCCAGGCGGTAGTCGCGCACCTCCGCGGGCGAGAGGAGGCTCAGCGCGCGGCCTTGTTGCTCGGCGAAACGAAGGAGATCGATCCGCGGCCGGTAGTCCGCCGGGCGCAGCATCCAGAACAGGCCGCCCGCGAGACAGAGCCACGCGTCGGTCCACACGCCCAGGTGGCTGAACAGGAACGTCTTCGCCTGGCCCACGTGCGAGCCGAGGAGCATGACGAAAACGATTTCGCGGATGCCTTCGCCGCCGACCGACGGGCCGATGACGGTGGCGGTGATCATCAGCGGGCTGGCGAACAGGATGTGAATGATGCGAATGCCCTCGGTGCGGATCGCCATCGCCGTGCAGAAATACATGATGGCCGTGGCGAAATGGACCACGATGCCGAACGCCAGCGCCCCCAGCAGGAGCGGACGTTGGCCGCTGTAGGCGGTGACCGACGCGGCCAGGCGGTCGAACTTCGATTGCACCTTCGCCCAGCGCGAGAAGGGCAGGATGGCGATGAGCACCTGGAGGATGCGCGGGTTCAACAGGCAGGCCAGGCTGATCAAGATGGACGAGCCGAGAATCGCCAGGATCACGACGAGGATCGGCAGTTTGAACGTGAAGAACATCATGCCGAGCGGAAGAGTGAGGAAGACAAGCAACGCCAGGGCGATGAACCCGGTCAGTTTCTCGACGGCGATGACGGCGGTCGAGTCGACCCATTTGCCCGTGTGGCGGCCGACGAAGTAGAGGCGGTAGCCGTCCAGCCCCAGCGTGCCCGGCGAGAACATGCCGATCCAGCGCCCGACCAGGAACGCGCCGACCAGACTCCAGAACCGCATGCGGATGCCCTGGCCGAGCAGCAGGAGCCTCCAGCGCAGCATCGAGGAGAAGACGCCGCAGGCCTTGATCGCCATCGCCAGGCCGAACCACAGCGCGAAGGTCGAGAGACGCACCTCCTTGATCGCCGCCCAGAGTTCGCCAAGTCGGAGAGGCTTGATGAACTTGACGTGGATGCCCAGCAAGTCGGGGCGGAAGAGAAGAAGAAACAGCGTGGCGGTGACGCCGATCCGAAGGACCCAGGAGATGGCGCGCTTGAGCGGACTTTTGCCCCGGCGCGGCGGCTCGGCGGACGGCGAGCTGGCGGATGGCGAGTCAGTCAATTTCACACGGCCTGCGCGTAGGTGTGCGACATAGGGGCTATGCCCGCGACGCAGACCCATCAAACGGGATTGTTCAGCGGGAGTCCATTGAAACCGAGAGGGCCTCTCTATGGACCGGAGCTCCCGGCCGTCCTGTCATCAAATTAAATCGGGGGAATCCGCCTTACGCAGGTTCTCGGCATCGATCCGATCCTGAGGCCTGCCGCTGGCTTCCTTAGCCCGGATCAAGTCTTCTCGCGATATGAAATAGACCGGAAGGTTATCCAACATCGCCTCCACCCGGCGCGCCCACGCGGATTCGAAATCCGCTCCCGGAATGGACATGAGGATGTCCAGCCGGAACGGCGGTTTGCCCATCTGGTAGAAACAGCCTTCTTCGGTGAAATCCTTGGGAGTCAGCCCTGCAAGGGGCGCTCCGAACTTCTTCAGCGCCGCGTAAACAGCGGACGCGTTGTCCGCGTCAGGGGAGATCCAGAGATCCAGGTCTTTCGTGAATCGCGGCTCCGCGTATCTCATGACGGCATAGCCGCCGACCACGAGATACCGTACCTTACCTTCTGTGAAAAGACTCAACAGTTCTCTGAAGTCGGGGCTGTTCAGCATGTCCGTGCCTGAGGATCAAGTAGTCCTGAATCATGTCCAACGCGGCGTCAAAGATGGCCTTATCGCCCTGCGCCTGCCAGAAACGCACGTCGAACCGGCGGTCGTTGTCGCCGATTTTCTTGTAGGACTCGGTGATGCTCTTCATTCTTCCGTCGCTGTCTCCGGCGCTGATTCCGTGCCCAAGCCTCTTACGGATAATGCCACAATGGAATGCCAGTGTAAAGCCGCTCCTTGGTGGCTGCTCGTCCGAAAAACCGAGGCCTGTCAAACGGGATTGCGCGGCGTTTGTCTATGGAGATTGGGGAAATCGTCCTGCCCCAAATCGTTCTGCCAATTGTCGCTCCGCGTGGCGGGGCCGATCGCAGGCAGGACGATTTGGGGCGGGATGATGAGGGCGACGCTACGAAGCTCAGGCCGCGATCAAACCTGGGGCGCCACGTCGGGCCTGTCCATCTGGCCCTTGTTGGTGCGGATGATGGCCCCATCGCTCACAGTTCCATTTGTGGGGTCATAGATGAGGCAGATGTGCTCGGGAAACCCTCTGAGGACCCTCTTGAACGTGCCGCTGAAGCTCAGTTTAGGGCCGATGGACAGGAATCCCCAGGTGTAACCACGCTCGCGGGGGTATTGCCAGCCGCCCGTGCTGAAGGAGTTGCTCGCCTGGAACTGAAAGACGTCGCCTCGCCTTTTATCGGCCGTCGCGCCCATTTGAAAGGGGTCCATGGGAATGGACGTGATATACGCGATCGGAGTGGTCAACCGGGAATAGGCGATCAAACGTCCGAGCTGTTCGCCGACGCCGAATTTGTCTTGCATGTCGCTGTTGCCCAGAATGCAGTTCCAGTCCACGATGTACGATTCGACGGCGGTGGCCAGACTGCGAATGTCGGCCTTGACTCGCGAGACTTTGGAGCGCACCTGCGCCTCCAGGAAGTTGGGCACGGCGATGGCCGCCAGAATGGCGATGATGGCCACGACGATCAGCAGTTCGATCAGCGTGAATCCCCACCGACGACGCTCCGATGCGATCCGACAATCCCGATCCATCTTGCGCTCCTCCTCTGGAATCATAAATTAGCCGCCGCGCCGTCCGGCGCGTCAAGCGCCCGGCCTTTCATGCGCCGCCAAGATGATATGGATTCCCGGCGGCGCTCAACTTTGACCCGCCACAGCTACAATCCCAGCGGACAAGGCTATCCCTCCGCTTCTCTCAGCAAACTGCAGTCTAGAATCAAGCGCCCTCTTCGGCAACCGGTTTGTTGCCTCTCTTGCCTCCCTGCCGCTTGCTTTGACCTCTCGCCGGCTTCGTTTCGGGGGGCAAGAGCGCCTTGAGCCGCTCGACCACCTGCGGTTGGCTGTCGGCGATGTTGGCGTCCTCGTGGGGGTCCTGCTTTAGGTCATATAGGACGAGACCGCCTTTCTGCCCGCCGGCGGCCGCGTCCAGGCCGGCGATGAGTTTGTATTGGCCATCAAAAACAAGACGCCAGCCGCCGAGCGCGCTGGTGATGTACGTCCGTGGCAGGTCGCCCTTGCCTTCCAGGAACGAGAGCATCGAACGGGAATCCATGTCTTTCGGCCTCTCGACCCCGGCCAGGTCGAGGAAGGTGGCGACGAGGTCCAGAGTCTCCACCGGCTTGTCGCACGTGACGCCTTGTTGAATGCCCGGTCCGGCGACGACCAAGGGGACGCAGGCCGAGGGATGGTAGGGCTTGCTCTTCCCGCTCATTCCGCGGTCACCGAGCATTTCGCCGTGGTCGGCGCAGTAGGCGATGACCGTGCTTTCCAGTTCGCCGCGCTTCCGGAGCTCCTCCTGAAAGCGGCCGAGCCACGAGTCGATGTTGTTGATCATGGCCGCGTAGTTGCGCC
Source organism: Candidatus Sumerlaeota bacterium (assembly GCA_026398515.1). Lineage (GTDB taxonomy): Bacteria > Sumerlaeota > Sumerlaeia > JAPLSS01 > JAPLSS01 > JAPLSS01. The sequence continues at coordinate 3,712 of JAPLSS010000086.1, forward strand.
GGGAGGAAGCCGCTTTCGCGCTTTGCGCCGTCTTGCCGCCGTTCCAGGCCGGCGGGAACGTGGCGTCTTTCCAGTTCTCGTACATGGACTTGGTGATGTCCATGGGCGGATGGGGGCCGTCGAAATTCACTTGGATGAACCACGGCTCGCCCTTGGGAACGGAGCCGATGAGGGCCAGCCCGTTGCGCGCGATCCAGTTGTCGCAATAGGCTTCGTCGGGCAGGATCGACGGCCCCTCGTAGTCGTGATCGAGGACCTTGAT
>JAPLSS010000909.1 GCA_026398515.1 Candidatus Sumerlaeota bacterium
CACGCCGAACCTCGATCGCCTGGCCGGCGAGGGAGCCCGGTTTGAGAGCATGTATTCCAGCTGTCCGGTGTGCACGCCCTCCCGGGCGGTGATCCTGACCGGACACTGTCTCGAATCGAACCGGATCTACGACAACTACGACGCCAGCAAAGAAGACTCGGCCGATTGGCCGACGTTCGATCAGGTGTTGGTTCGAAACGGCTATACGGCCGAATATTACGGCAAATGGCACATCCCGTTCCGCTACGCGACCGACTACAGCAATCCCGTCCGCTGGGTCAACGGCAAGAAGCCGGCCCTGTGCAAAGCGGACATGTCGGAGGCCGACGCCTTCCACAAATACCTCGACGAGCATGTCCCCCGGCGCCCCCTCAACCCCGGGGAGCATTATGCGGACACGTACATCCGCCCCTACGTCCCAGACCCTCTGGACGGACGTTTTGGCCACACGCCGGAAGAGATCGCGAAACTGAAGCGCGAAGGGAAGGGCAAGGGAGCGCTGCGGATCGCACAGAGCGACGCCTATGGCTGCGTGGACGTGCCGGTCGACTGCACCAAGGTCGCGGTGACGGCGCAGCAGGGGCTGGAGGCGCTCCAGCGGCTGAAGGATGGCCCGTTCTCGTTGACGATTTCCATCGGCCCGCCGCATCCGCCGATGGTGGTGGCCAAGCCGTACTATGGCATGTTCCCCGCGGAATCGATTCCCGTTCCCGCGAGCATCAATGACCCGCGGACAAACTCGCCTTATCCCGACCGCAACGCCGGCAAGCCGAACCCCTATCGCGACGGGAAGATGGTCCAGCAAATGGCCTCGGACTACTATGGCCTCGTCGCGGAAGTCGACTCCTGGGTGGGGCAGATTCTCAAGCAGTTGGACGACTACGGGTTGACGGCCAACACGCTCGTCGTCTTCACCAGCGACCACGGCGAGATGTTGGGCGACCACGGCATGCACAGCAAGTTTGTGTTCTATGAAGGCTCGGTCCACATTCCGCTGATCCTGCGCCTTCCCGGCGTCATCCCGGCGGGAACCGTTGTCAAGACGCCCGTCTCCCAGATCGACATTCACCCCACGATCCTCGACTACTGCGGAGTGACGGGAGGGCCCGTGGAGGGCCGCAGTCTGCGCCCCCTCGTCGAAGGAAAAGACAACGGCGCCGGCTGGTTCGTCGTATCGGAATGGGCCAAAGAATCCAACCCCGGTTTCATGGTGTTCGACGGCCGCTGGAAGCTCGTTTTGGGCCGCGACGCGACTGTTCGCTCGCTCGACGCCCTATACGATCTGCGGAACGATCCCTTGGAAATGATCAACCTGATCGGCAACAACCCGGACCGCGAGAAACACCGGTCGGAGGCCGAACGCATGAAAGCCCTTTTGGTCGGCTGGCTCGAACGTGTCAAGTCGCCTTGGCTCGACAGCGTGAAGGCGCGACCGGTCATCGGAGCGGGCGGCGGCGCCCCAGCCGGAAGCGCGCCCAAGGCGAAGGCGGGAAAGGCCAAAGCCCCGGCGCCGAAGGGCAAATAGGCAACCGCGAGGCGGCGTCTGATCTCCAGAAGCCGAAGAGAGGAAGGGGCAATGAATCACCCGACCGATTATGCTGCGCAATCCCCTCCAGCGTCTCCAGCCCGGCTTCCGTGGCGGATCATTTCGACGGGGGCAATGTTGCTCGTCGGCCTTCTCCCTCAACTCAGTTTCCCCGCTGCCACCGACGCGGACTACCAGCCGCAGGGACGATATCTAAGGCAAGTCTTCTCCACGAATCAGTTCAAAGGCGACCTGGTCTATTCACCCGGTGTCGACTTCGTCAAGCGTGACAAGACGACCGTGAAGATCGATCTGAAATTGAATATATTTCTTCCGCCGGAGGAGGATACAAACCCGCGGCGGCCGGTGATCATCCATGTCCATGGCGGCGGATGGAACGGCGACACCATGGATACGGGCAAAGGCACTGAGAAACTGGAGATGGGG
>JAPLSS010000777.1 GCA_026398515.1 Candidatus Sumerlaeota bacterium
CCCTGAGCGTGTCGAAGGGGCGGCAGTTCTCGGCCTTACTCCGCCATGCTCCACCGGAAAAGCGTGCCTGTCCCCGTTTTTCCCGTTTTCCCGGCCATTCTTGCGTCTGAAGCTCGACGCTGGAATTCGCCAATGAACCCCCGCCGCGCTGCCCTCAAGTTAAATCCTTGCTCCATCCGCTTCGCAATACTATCGTACCGTTTTGCGCCGCCTTCCTCGAACCGCGGCGGCGGGGAAGGCGATCCCGGATTGTTGCATGAGAGCCATGGCCAAACACGACTATTATGAAGTCCTGGGGGTCGATCGAACCGCCGACGAGGCGACGGTCAAGAAGGCCTATCGCAAGAAGGCCATGGAGCTGCACCCCGACCGCAACCCCGACAAGAAGGAAGCCGAGGAGCAGTTCAAGGAGGTCGGCGAAGCCTACGAGGTCCTCTCCGATCCCGAGAAACGCGCCCGGTACGACCGCTACGGCCACGACGGCGTCAAGACCGCGTTCGGCGCCGGCGGCTTCCAGTGGAGCGATTTCCACCACTTCGACGAATTCGGCGACATCTTCGGCGACATCTTCGAAAGCTTCTTTGGCGTCGGCTTCGGCGGGGGAGGCCGCGCCCAGCCCGGAGGGCGCGGACGCGACCTGCGCGCCAGCGTCGCCTTGACCTTGGAAGAAGCCTTCAGCGGAACCGAGCAGACCATTGCCGTGCGCCGCCTGGAGGCCTGCGAGATTTGCCGGGGCAGCGGCTGCAAGCCGGGGACGAGCCGGCGCATCTGCCCGACTTGCCGCGGCGCCGGGCAGATCCGCATCGCCCAAGGCTTCTTTTCCATCGCCACGACCTGCGACCGCTGCCGCGGCGCGGGCGAAATCGTCTCCAGCCCGTGCCCCGAGTGCTCCGGCGCGGGCCGCGTGGAGAAGACCGTCCGCCTCAAGGCGCGCATCCCCGCCGGCGTCGACGAGGGCATGCAATTGCGCCTGGCGGGGGAGGGCGAAGCCGGCCCCGGCGGCGGGCGGCGCGGCGATCTCTACGTCTCCATTCGTCTGCGCGAGCACAATCGTTTCGTCCGCCGCGGCGCCGACGTCTTCAGCGAAATCCCCATCGGCTTTGCGCAGGCGGCCCTGGGCGACACGATTGAGGTCGAAACCTTGCGCGGCAAGCACCCGCTAAAGATCCCCGCCGGCACGCAAAGCCACACTCTCTTCAAGATCGCCGACCACGGCATGCCCAACCCCGGCTCGCCCGGCGGCCCGCGCGGCGACCACTACGTGCGCGTCGTCGTTCATACGCCCAAGAAACTGACCGACCGCCAGAAGGAGCTCCTGCGCGAACTGGCCGCCCTCGGCGACGAAAAGATCAGCGAAGAGGACAAAGGCTTCTTCGGCCGCGTCAAGGATTCCTTCGAGAAGTTCAAGAAAGAGATCATCGAAGAGTAGGTCCACCCTGCCGGGGTGGACTGGATGCCGCTCGGCCCAACTAAAGCCAGCCTCGGACGCAGTTCCCAAGCGGAGCCGAGGGACAAGACTGGCCTACTTCTCATGCGTTCCCGAGCGTTCCGTAGGAGCATGAGCTGCTGCCCCCATTATCCTGCTCTTGAGCTCGCCCATGAGTCCCGAACCCGGCCCGTCCAACAGTCTCGCCAACGTCCTCGCCCGCTGGTTCTGGCGCGATCCCGACCCGGTGTGGCGCTGGGCCTCGGGCCAATCGGTGCGCCGCTGGTGGCGCCATCCGCTGGCCGTGTCGGCGTTGGCGGCGGCTTTGTTCACGGCGATCGTGGCGCTGACCATCGCTGCCTTGGTGCGAATGAGTCATCGGCCTTACATGGCCGGGCAGGAGTGGGTGGGAGGCGCATTGCTGGCCGGCGCCATCGTTCTTGTCGTCTATGCCTCTATGTTCATTATTGTCTCGCGGCGTCCGTTCGACATCCTCGGGCAGCTCGGCGGCCCGCCGATGTTGCGGGAAATCTCGCTCGGTCTCGTGCCGCGCGGCGAAATCGGTCGCTGCCTGTATTGGGGCTCGTATCGCTCGGCCGCGCTGCCCGCGCTGGCGCTGCTCTACTATGTCGAACTGATGTTCCTTGCGCTGGGACTCTATGCCCTCGCGGATGCGCTGCCGCGTCATCCGTTCGACTTCTGCGCGACAATGATCTTCTGGTTCGTCCTCAAGCCTCCGCTGGACCACGCGATGAATCTGGCCATCGCCTGGCACCTGTATTTCCGCACGGGGAAGAAAGCCTTCGCCAACCTGCTGTCGGCTCTGCTCGTCATGCTGGTGTTCCCGGCCGGCGGATGGCTCCTGTGGATGGGTCTCGAGAATGCGATCCCGGCGAGAGCCTCTTATGTGTCGCCGCCGTCTTTCTTCTCGGAACCGCTCGGGTATATGTTGTTTCTGACGTTTCTGGCGGTCGTTTCGTTCGGCGTCTATGCGTTTCTCTCCCGCCGACGCAGGAACTTCTCGATCACCCTGGCGGCCGTTTCAGCCGCCGGGCTGGCGTTCACCTGGCTCTGGACGGCGGTTCTGCCGGAGATCCGCTCTCCCGCGGCGATCTTTGTCACGTTCATGGCGATTCTGATCTCGATCCTGTTCGGCGCCGGCGCGCTCTCCAACCGTCGGGGAAAGGCCTTCTCCGTCTCGCCTGCCGCCCTTGCGGCCCTGGGCATGGCGGCCATTTGGCTTGCGGCGGCATTTCTCCCGATGGACAACCAAACAGCGTCCCTTTTCCGCCATGCGGCGCCCTTTGTCGCCATCGGGAGCGCGCTCCTCGTCAAAGCCTGGTTCGCCCGCCGCTGCTATCGCAAGTTCATCGCGGAATGGGACGCCGACCTCGCCAATCGCTTCGGCGACGCGGCGTGACAATGCGCCGCCCATTGTCTATTATGACTCCGACTCTGGCGAAAGGCGGCTCGGACCATGACGTCCCACATCGTCTTTGTCTACAGCCCCAAGTACGAAGTCGACATCGGCGAGCATCCGTTCAAGACGACGAAATACCGCCTGACCGCCGAACGGCTCGTCGCCGAATGCGGCGTCGCGCGGGATCAACTGCTTGAGCCGAGCCCGCCCGACGAGGCCACCCTTCTGCGCGCCCTGGATCGCGAATACCTCGAAGACATGAAAGCGCTGCGCTGGAACTCGCGCACCGCCAGCTCCGAGTTGCCCATCTCGCGCGCAATCATCGACGGATCGTTCCTCTGCGCCGGTGGGACGCTCCTGGCCGCGCGCAAGGCCCTCGAACTCGGCGGCATCGGGTTCCACGTCGGCGGCGGCTGGCACCACGCCTTTCGCGACCACGCCGAAGGCTTTTGCTACGTCAACGATATCGCGGCGGCCATCCTCACGCTCCAAGCCGAAGGGGCCATCAAGCGCGCCATCGTCGTCGATTGCGATCTGCACCAGGGCAACGGGACCGCCGTCTACTTCCAAACCGATCCCGACGTTTTCACTTTTTCCATTCACCAGGAGCGCCTGTATCCCCAGAAGGAGAAGAGCGACCTCGACATCGGCCTCGACGACTTCACCGGCGACCTCAAGTACCTGGCCGCGCTCGGCTCGGCGATCCCCCGGCTCTACGACAGCCACAAGCCGCAGATCGTCTTCTATGTCGCCGGCGCCGATCCCTACAAGGACGACCTGCTCGGCAACCTGCAATTGACGAAGGAAGGACTGAGGAAGCGCGACGAATTGGTCATTCGATCCGCGTCGGAACGCCGCCTTCCGGTGGTGGTCATGCTCGCCGGCGGCTACTCGCCCGACGTGCGCGACACGGTCGACATCCACCTGGCCACCGCCCGCGTGGCCCTCGAATGCGCCGGGCAGTGAGTGGCGCAAGCTTCCCAGCCTGTGTGTGGTGTAAGTGGCGCAGGCTCTCCAGCCTGTGAATGTCGATCGAACGGGAAGCGCTGGAATCACAGGCCGGAAAGCCTGCGCCACTCACCGCTTCTTCTTCGCGGGGCCCGCCGCGGGCGCCGGCTCCGCAGCCGGCGTTTTGACCGGCGCACGATAGGGGAGAGGGAGGTCGCGGCGCGCCCTCCAGAGCCACACGGCCAATCCGATCGCCGCCATCGCGATCCATTGCGACGTGCTCAACCCCAACAGCATGCCCCGTTCGCCGTCGCCGCGGAAGAACTCGATGATGAATCGCGCCGCGCTATAGAGCGCCATATACGCGATAAAGATCTGCCCCTCGAACCTCCGCCGCCGCCACAGCCAGACCAGCGCCAGAAAGATCAGCGCCAGCGCCGCCGCCTCGTACAACTGCGTCGGATGCACCGGCAGCGAACGCGTCGCCGTCGGCGGAATCCATCCGCGCTCCAAATGGTCTTCATACACAAACCCCATCGGCTCGCCGCGGGGGCTGACAACCTTGGGGAAGGTCACCGCCCACGGCAGACGGCAGACCTTGCCCCAGCAGCACCCGGCGGAAAAACAGCCGAGGCGCCCAAAGGCGTGCCCCAGGGCGAACGACGGCGCCAGGCAATCGGCCGTGTGCCACACCGGCGCCCCGCGCCGGCGCAGGAACCACGCGCCCGCCAACGCCCCCGCGATCATCCCGCCGCCGAACACGAACCCCTGCCGCGTCAGAATGTATTCCCACGGCGAGCGGTTCGGGTCGGTCAGCGACGCGATGAAGTCCTTGTATTCGATCCCGATATAGGTCAGGCGCGCGCCGATCAGCCCGGCGACGATGCCGATGAACGCCAGGTCGAGGACCATGTTTTCGTCCAGCTCGTTGCGCTTGGCCCGCCGCGCCGCGGTGAACACGCCCGTCAACAGGCCAATCGCGGCAAACAGGCCGTAGGTGCCGATGAAGAAATTGCCGAATCGAATCAAGATGGGATGCATACGAATATCACGTCCTTTAGCGCCCGCCGCGGAGAAGTATCGACACTATAGACCGCGCCTCTCCCAGGGGAGAAGCGCGAAGTTAAGGGTGGAACTGCGGCATCTCCGATGGCACAATCCCATCAATCCCCGAAAGGCGTTTCATCATGGCTTCCACGAGCAAGTTCACCCGAGTCGCCATCATCATGGCCGGCGGCGCCGGCGAGCGGTTCTGGCCCCTGTCGCGCCGCGAGCGCCCGAAGCAGCTCCTTGCGCTCACCCATCCGACCCGCTCCATGCTCGAAGAGGCCGCGCGCCTGGTCGAACCGGTCATCCCGCCCGACCGGGTGTACGTCGTCACCTCGCGCGAGCTGGTCGATTTGATCCGGAAAGGCCAGTCGGTCATCCCGCCGGAAAACGTCCTGTGCGAGCCGGCGCGCCGCAACACCTCCGGCTGCCTGGTCTTCGCCGCCGCTCATTTCATGGCGCGCATGGACGTGGCGCCGGAGTCCATCGTCATGGCCGTCGTCACCGCCGACCACCGCATCGGCGACGCCAAAGCCTATCGCGCGACGATTCGGACTGCATTGGCGATGGCCGAACAACATGCGACGCTGGGGGTTGTGGGCATCGCTCCGACCCGGCCCGAAACCGGCTACGGCTACATCGAAATCCCCGTGGGCGCCAAGCCGCTCGCGGGAAGCGCCGACGGCCTGCCGACCTACCCGGTGATCCGGTTCCGCGAAAAGCCCAGCCGCGAACAGGCCGAGCGGCTGATCGAAACCGGCCGCTGCTTCTGGAACAGCGGCATGTTCTTCTGGCGCTTGTCGACGTTCCTCAGCGAAGCCGAGCGCGCCAGCCCCGATCTGGCCTGGCCCACGCGCGAGCTGGCCGACGCCATGCGCCGCGGCGACGAACGCCACGTCCAGACGATCTTCGAATCGATGGAAGACCAGCCCATCGATATCGCCTTGCTGGAGCGCGCGCAACGCGTCGTCATGACGCGCAGTTCCTTCCCCTGGGACGACGTCGGCTCGTGGGACGCGCTGCACCGCGCCCATCCCTGCGACGAGAAGGGGAACGTGGCCATCGGCGGCCCGGTTCTCCTTGATGCCGAAGATTGCCTTGTCTACAATGAAGCCGGCGCCGAACAGATGGCCGTGGCCGTTATCGGCGTCGAAGGGCTCGTCGTCGTGGCTACCCGCGATGGCGTGCTGGTGGTTCCGCGCGAGCGGGCGCAGGACGTAAAACGCGCGGTCGGCATGCTGCACGAGCGCGGCGCGAAGCAGCTGTAACGTGCAAGGAGGTCGCTGGAAGAATGCCGGTCTATCAATACAAACACCTGGCCCCGACCGATTGCCCTCTGGGCGAATCGTTTGACACGGTTCAATCCATGCGCGACAAGGCCCACGCGACCTGTCCGCGTTGCGGCGCGCCCGTGCGCCGCCTGATCTCCCGCGTCTTCGTCGCCACGGCCATCGGCGACTCGCAGCTGAAGAGCATGGGGTTCACCAAACTGGTTCGCCGCGACCAGGGCGTCTACGAAAACGTCACCGCCACGGGCCGCGAAAGCCGCTACATGGAGGCCGGCAAGCCCGAGACCCTGCCCGACCTGAAACGCAAGATCGGCGACTAGTCTCAGGGAAACAAGCGAATCCCCCCGCCTTCACCGGTCCTCTCAGATGCGGTCGCAGACGAGACGAGCGCAAGCCAGTCGAGTCGTTCCCCGCCCGCACGGTTCAGTCCATCACAAACCCCGGCGGGACCCGCGGCGCCTTCCGGCCCAGGCGCTCCTCCAGCCGCACATGCGCGGCATAACGGCGGCGGATCGGGCGCGCGATGGCCTCATTGAGATCCTCGATCGCCTGGCGCAACGCCTCCCCGCGCAGATTGACTTTCGGCGGATACACCGGCGGATGGAATTTCACCGTGATCCGCCAACGCGGCCGGGGAAACCGATGGAACCGCGGGAACGCCTCGAAGGCCCCCGTGATCGTCGCCGGAACAATCGCCGCGCCCGTTCGCAGCGCCAGCCGCGCCACCCCCGCCCCAAACGGGCCGATGTCGCGCGTAACCGCCCGCTTGCCTTCCGGGAACACCAACAGCGCCACCCCTTTTTTGAGCAGTTGCAGCGACTGCTTGTACGCGTGGCTGTCCAGGGTCGCGTGCACCGGGAACGCGCCGAGCCATCCGATCAGGGCGCCTAACGCCGGAACGCGGAACAGCGGCTCGCGCGCCATGGCCACCATGGCGCGGCGCAGGGGAATGCCGATCAGCAACGGATCGTAATAGGAGACGTGATTCGGCGCGATGAGGACCGGCCCGCTGGATGGGATGTTCTCCATCCCGCGGTAGCGCGCCCCATGAAACACGCGAAAATACGCGCGCAGAATCGGGCGCACCATCGCCTGCGACCGCGCGGCCGATTCCGGAGAAACGACGCCGCGCGGCGTCTCCGCTTCGGGTGCGCCGGCGCCGTCCTCAATATCCTGTTCCATGGGAAGAGATCCGTTGCCCACGGTCGCCCGATCTCCTCTGTGGAAACGAAATCAAACGCCCCATTCGTTCAACGCCCACAGCAAACCGGAAAACCCGAAAAAAGACAAGCATCAGTTGAAGCAAAAACGCGGGAAAACCGAAAGGGCCATCGCCTTCGCCGGAACCAACCTCCGCCCGCCCCGTCCATCCCGCCCATCCCGTCCACGCCGTCCATTTTGTCCACTCTGTCCACCCGCCCGCCGCCCCGCCCAGCCCCGCCTAATCCTGCCGCAACAGCACCGCCGGCTGACGCGCCGTTTCGCGCCACACGATGGGCAGAGTGACCAGCATGCTGGCCACCGCCGCCAGCGCCACGCCGAACACCGCCAGCGCCCAATTGAAGACCAGCATCCGTTGATTGGGCGGCAGAATCGATAGGGGAGGGAGGAAGGAGCGGCTCAGCCAGTTCGCCCCCGATGCCATCGCGAACGCCGCCAGCGCGCCGAACGCCCCGCCCGCCGCGCCGAGCAGGCCCGCCTCGGCCAGGAACAGCGCCATCACCGACCCGCGCGTCGCCCCCACCGCCCGCAGCAGTCCGATCTCGAACCGCCGCTCCAGCAGCACCAGCGAGAACGTGTTGACCACGTTGCTGAACGCCACGATCAGCACCAGGGCGCCGAAGACCAGCAGCACCGCCAGCAAAATGCGCAAGAAGAACTGCAACCGCCGCACCAGCTCGCGCTGCGAATCCGGCTGCAGGTTCATCTGTGTCAGCGCCTGCTCCACGCGCTCCAGCCCCTCCACGTCCTTCAGCCGAATGTGCACGGCGTTGAACTGCGGCGCGGCCTGGGGGGCGAATTCGCGGTTCAGCGCCATCACCCAGTCCGCCGGCATCGCCACGCCGAACAGCGACGGGTTGCCCGTCAGGCCCACGACCTCGCACGGCAGCCGGCGCGCATTGGCCATGTCGCCCATCTCGCGCACCGTCGATTGTCCCAGAACCAGATCGAAATGTCGGCCAATCGCCGCGTGGTCGCTCAACTTCGGCAAATGGTTCGCTTCCGCGTACCCCAGGTTGTAAAGATCGAGCAGGAACCGCGACACAATGACCGGGGCCGTCGCGCCGGGCCGAGGATCGTAGGCGAACGACTTCCCCTCAGCCACGTCGCCCCGCGCCAACGCCGGATCGATGCCGTAGATCACCAGGTCCGTGCTCAGTTCCACGCCCATCAAGTCCCCCTCGGCATGGAGCGGAAAGCGAATCGGGACCTGCGGCCACACGCTCTCCACGTCCGGCAGCGCCCGGATGCGGTCGACGTCCGCCGGCGTGATCAGGCCCGTGTCCAGCCGCAGCGGCCCCAAATCCACGTGGCCCCGGCGCGCGGTCAGGATGCGCTCCGGCATCGACTCGCGCAGCCGCTTCAGAATGCGGAACTGCACCCCCCAGCCGACCGACAGCGCCACCAGGAAAATGGCCATCCCCACGCCCACGCCCAGGCACGCGAACACCGCCCGTCCCGGCCTGTGCCGCACGTTTCGCGAGATCAGGAGGAGTCTTTGTCCAATGCGCATGGCTCGCCCACTAATTGCCGATTGCCGAATGTCGATTGCCGATTGAACAACATCTACTTGTCTTTATCATTCTGCCCCTCATGATTCTGCCATCGTCTTGTCGTTCAATCGACAATCGACATTCGCCAATCGGCAATCCACCCTATCCCAACTTCCCATTCCTCATCGCCAGCGTCCTGGCCGCGTATCGCCGAATCTCCGCCTCGTGCGTCACCAGCAGGATCGTCAGCTGCCGTTCGCGATTCAACTGCGTCACCAATTGCAGGATTTCGCGCGACGTGGCTTCGTCCAGATTGCCCGTCGGCTCGTCGGCCAACAGGAGGGACGGCGCCATCGCCAGCGCCCGCGCGATGGCCACCCGCTGCATCTGCCCG
>JAPLSS010000216.1 GCA_026398515.1 Candidatus Sumerlaeota bacterium
CACTGCTCGGTGATCGTGCTGGCGGGGACCTTCACCGGGGCCGTCCAGCGCTACCTGGACTGGAACGAACGGTCTCGCGGCGCCGTGAGGTTGCGCCGGGCGTGCGGCGCGTTGGTGCTGCTCGGCGGGGTGTATATGATCTACGCGGCACCCTGAGGAAGCGCGCATTTTTCTCTTGCGCCTCCCGGGCGGGGGTTGTATTTTCATTTCGTTGATTGACGAAATGAGAATATGGCGATGCGCGACACCCTTTCCATTTGCCAGGCGTTGGCCGATTCCGGGCGGCTGCGGATTCTATGCGCCCTCGCAGAATGCGCGGGAGAAATGTGCGTCTGCCAGCTGACCGAATTGCTGCAACTGGCGCCCTCGACGGTGTCCAAGCATCTGTCGATGCTGGATCAGGCCCGGCTCGTGGTGGGCCGGCGGGACGGGCGATGGATGCACTACCGCCTCCCCGCGCCGCGCGAGGCCTCGGCCGCGGTTCGCTCCGCGTTGCGATGGGTGCGCGCCTCGCTGGCCGCCGATCCGGAAATTCAGAAGGACGCTCAGCGGGTCGCGGCGATCCTGTCCATAGAGCCGGAGGAATTATGCCGTCGACAGGCGAAACGGTCCGCGTGTTGCGCCGCAGCGCCGGGAGCGCGGGCCGCCGCCAGACGGGTGAACGTTGGGCACGCCGGCTGACGGGGCGACGCGATCGAGGCGGATTCGACGAGCGTCGCGCGGCGCGGGCTGGATTCGTGCCTGCCGCGCCCCGGTTGAGGTCAAGCCCATTCCAAAACGAGGCAATACAATGAACGGATTGATGGATGAACGGATGAAGGAGTTGATCGCGGTTGGCGCTTCGATCGCCGCCCATTGCCAGCCCTGCCTGACGTATCACGTTGGCCGGGCCACGGACCTCGGCCTCAGCGCCGATCAGATCCGCGCGGCGATGGAGATCGGCCACATGGTGGAGATGGGGTCCATGGCCGCCATGCGCGAATTTGCGAAGGGCGCTTTGGATACGCCGGGGCAGATGGCTTCGGCTTGCTGCCCAGGCAACGCTTCATTGGGGATGAAGGGTTGTTGTGGCTGAAAATACTGCAAAAGGAGAACGAGGCAATGGACACAGCGAGTAACGACAGGAAGCCCTCCGACAACATGGAATTGCTCAAGGAACAGGCGGCCGCATGCGGCCCCGGGTGCGACTGTCACGCGGCCGGACGTTCGAATCGAATGCGCCTGATTGTCGGGACGATCGTACTGGTTGCCGCGGCGGCGCTTGTCGCGCGGGCCATGACGAACGGCCATACGACGCCGCCCGAAAAGGCCGCGCCCGGCTTTGCGGCGGCACCGACGGCGGGGCAAACAACCGCGCTTGAGAGCGACTCCGCCACGTCGCCGGGTGAACCGGCCAAGACCTCGGAGACGAATGTCGGCGAGAAGATCGGAGCGCTCGCCGATCTGAACACCGTGGCCGCCAGTTCGAACGCGGTATTCGTGTTTCTGCCGGCAAAGAGCGGCGCGTCCGGCAAGACGCCGTCGGCCCAGATCCAGGGCGCCGCGCGGACGATCGAGTCGCAGGGGTACAAGGTCGGCATCTTCACCCTGAAGACGGACTCGCGTGATTATGATCTGCTCGCCGCGCAAATGTCCGTTCCGGGTGTGCTCGCCATGGTCAAGGGGCGCGGCATGAGCGCGGTTTCCGGCGACATCACCGAGCCAAAACTGATTCAGGGATTTGTCGCCGCATCCAGCGCGGGTGGCTGCGGCGCCGGCGGCTGCGGGCCGACGGGGTGCAATTGACATGCTCAAGGCAGTCACCGACGCGCTTCAAGCAGCCAGCATGGGTCCTTTGGCGTTGCCGCTGGCGTTTTTGTTGGGCTTGGTCAGCGCCGTGGCGAGCGCGTGTTGCACGTTGCCGGCGATGGGCATGCTCGTGGCCTACTCGGGCACACGACAGGATGTGAACCGGCGATCCGCGTTTGCAGCAGCAGTCTGGTTCCTGGCCGGCGCCACGCTGGCGCTGATCATCCTGGGGTTTGTCGCCGGGCTTGTCGGCCAGACGGCGCAGGCGTTTCTTGGGCGGTACTGGAAGTTGTTCGCGGGGGCCGTAGCAGTCCTTCTGGGGCTGGCCGCCTTGAAGCTGCTTCCCTTCAAGCTGCCGAGCCGCGCCCGGCAGAACGGCGCGCCTTCAGCCTCAGGAAAAAAGGTAGGGGCCGCCCTGGGAGGACTGTTCCTTGGCGGCGGGGTAGCGGCTTGTTCGCTGCCGTGTAATCCGGGCATTTTCATCGTCATCGGCGCCAGCGTGTTGATGGGCCGGATCGTGTGGGGCATGGCGCTGATGGCGGCTTTCGCGGTGGGGTTCAGCCTGCCGCTCAGCGCCATCTTGTTCGGCGTTTCGTTTGGAAAAGCGGCGATCAAGGCGCAGAAGACGGAGGCTGTGATCCGCAGCATCGCCGGTGTTCTGCTCATCGGCGCGGGATTCTATTTGTTGGCGACATTTTAGAGAAAGGAAACCAACGCGATGAAGGTGGAAGTATTCGATCCTCCCATGTGTTGCTCTTCGGGCGTATGCGGGCCGAGTGTGGACAGGAGACTCGTGCGGTTCGCCGCCGCGCTGGAATGGCTTCGATCCAGGGGCGTCCAGGTGGAGCGTTACAACCCGACGCAGCAATACGAGGCGTTTGTGGGCAACGCAACGGTCGTAAAAGCCATCAACGAGTTCGGCATGGGGTGTCTTCCCCTGATTCTGGTTGACGGCGAAATCGTCAGCAACGGCGGCTACCCGAGCAAAGAGGAATTGGCGGCGATGGCCGGTGTCGATGTCGAAGAAACAACGGCGAAGGAAGGGGCAAGGCCGTGAGCGACATCAGGAACGGTTTCGACAAGTTCGTCCGCTCGGCCCCGCGTTTTCTATTCTTCACGGGCAAGGGAGGCGTCGGCAAGACGACGCTGTCTTGTGCGACGGCGGTGGCTTTGGCGGACAGCGGGCGCCGCGTCTTGCTGATCAGCACGGACCCGGCGTCCAATCTCGATGAAGTATTGGAAGCGCGATTGTCCTCCAGGCCCCTGCGGCTCGAATCTGCGCTCACGCTGTGGGCGCTGAACATTGATCCCGAGGCGGCCGCGCGCGAATACCGCGAGCGCATGGTGGCTCCGTATCGCGGCGTTCTGCCCCCCGCGGCGGTGGCCGGCATTGAAGAGCAGTTGTCCGGCGCCTGTACGACGGAGATCGCGGCGTTCAACGAGTTTTCCCGATACGTGGGCCAGCCGGAGGCCACCGCGGAATACGATCATGTCGTTTTCGACACGGCGCCGACCGGCCATACCCTCCGCCTGCTGCAACTACCGGCGGCATGGAGTCAATTCTTAAACACCAACACCAGCGGGACGTCCTGCCTGGGACCGTTGGCGGGGCTGCAATCGCAACACGCCTTGTATGAGAAAACACTTCGCTGTCTGACCGATGCCGCGCTGACCCAGGTGGCGCTGGTCAGTCGTCCCGAGAGGACCGCTTTGGCGGAAGCCGAGCGCACCCGCTCGGAATTGGGCCCCTTGGGACTGGGCAACATCCATCTGCTTCTGAACGGCCGCTTCGAAGCCGGCGATGGCGACCCGATCGCCCGCGCCATGGCCGTGCGACAACAACAGGCATTGTCCCGCATGCCCGAGGGACTGTGGGGCTTGCCCCGCGCCAACATTTCACTCCTTCCCTTCAATGTGGCCGGCCTGGCATCCATCCGTGGCGTAACCGCCCCTGAACTTCGGATGAAGATAGCCACGGCGACACCGGCGCCGTCGTCGCGCGCGGATGCCGCATTGCCGTCGCTGTCCTCGCTCGTCCGCGACATCGAGGCCCGCGGCCGGGGCGTGATCCTCGCCATGGGCAAGGGTGGGGTTGGGAAAACCACGGTGGCTGCGGCCATCGCCGTTGATCTGGCGTCGCGCGGCCACCGCGTTCATCTGACGACTACGGACCCGGCGGCGCACATCGAACAGGCGTTGGGAGAGGCCGTGCCGAACCTGGAAATCAGCCGGATCGACCCGGTCGCCGAAACCGCGCAGTACACTCGGGAGGTCATGGCTTCCGCCGGGGCAGGCCTGGATGAGGAGGGCCGAAAGCTGCTGGAAGAAGACCTGCGCTCCCCCTGCACCGAGGAGATCGCCGTTTTCCGGGCTTTTGCCGACAAAGTGGACCAAGGGCGGGACGGGTTTGTGGTGATGGATACCGCTCCGACGGGCCATACGCTTCTGCTTCTCGACGCCACGGAGGCCTACCATCGCGAAGTCTCGCGAACGCAAAGCAATCTGCCCGAGGCGGTGCGACACCTGTTGCCCCGGCTGCGCGATTCGGAGTTCTGCCGGGCGCTTCTGGTGACCTTGCCGGAGGCGACGCCCGTCCACGAAGCCGCGCAATTGCAGGAGGATCTGCGGCGCGCCGGAATACGGCCATTCGCTTGGGTCATCAATCAGAGTCTCACGCCGCTGGCGCCCTCTCATCCCGTGTTGCGGGCGAGGCGGGACAACGAGCGGCGTTTTATTGAGGAGGTGCGCCGGCATGCCGACCGCCTGGCGGTGGTTCCCTGGCTGCCCAAGGAACCGGCCGGAGTGGATGGGTTGCGGCAACTGACCGCGGAATCTTTGGAATCAGGCGCGCCTGACCAAACAATAATGGAGGTGAAAGATGCCAAGCTATGATTTCCGATGCCAGGATTGCCGCGAGACGTTTGAGGTACAGGCGTCCTTCGCGCAGTATTCGGCCATGATGAAGGAGAAGAAGGTCGCTTGCCCCAAGTGCGGATCGAAGAAGCCGGTCCGGGTGTTCAGCCCGCCAGGCATCCTCGCGGCTTCCTCGCGTAGCTCGGGCGGCGGCTGTTGCGGCGGCGGGTGCGCGTGCGGATGAGGCGTTGAGCCACTACCGCCGCGTACGCGATGAGATCCGGCAGTTTGTCGAGCAGTTGCCCGACAACATGACGAACGCCTGAAAGGGAGAATGAACGAAATGACGTCGGAGCATCAACCGGGAGAGGAAGAAACCACGCGCGCGGCGGTGCGCGAACGCTATGGCCGGATCGCCCAGCGGGAGGGGAGTTGCTGCGCCTCCTCCTCGTGTTGCGGCGTCGGCGCGGCGGACCAAGCGGCCGTGGCGATGGGATACGACGCGGCCGATCTGGCCACCCTGCCCGCCGGGGCCAACATGGGCCTGTCGTGCGGCAATCCGCTGGCCCTTGCGTCGCTCAAGCCGGGCGAAGTCGTGCTCGATCTGGGCAGCGGGGGCGGCTTCGATGTATTCTTGGCCGGTCAGAAGGTCGGGCCAACCGGGCGGGCCATCGGCGTGGACATGACGCCGGAAATGCTGGCCAAGGCGCGGCGCAACATCGCGGCCTACCGCGAGCGGACCGGCTGGGACAACGTCGAATTTCGCCTGGGCGAGATCGAACACTTGCCCGTGGCCGACTCCGGCGTCGACGTGATTATCTCCAATTGCGTGATCAACCTCTCGCCCGACAAGCCGGCGGTGTTCCGCGAGGCTTTCCGCATTCTGCGCTCTGGCGGACGGCTGGCCATTTCGGACGTTGTGGCCACGGCTCCGCTGCCTGAGTCGATGCGTTCCGACAAGGGATTGGTCTGCGGCTGCATCGGCGGGGCGGCCACGATAGACGAACTCCGCGGCTGGCTCGAGGAGATCGGCTTCGAGCGCATCCGCATCGAGCCGCGCGAGGAGAGCCGACTGATGGTCAGCCAATGGGCGCCCGGAAGCGGCGCCGAGCAGTATGTCGTCTCGGCGTGGATCGAAGCGATCCGGCCCGCCCGGTTGTGTTGGTGCGGATAGCCAGTGGATAGGACTCTCGAAAGCTCCCTGCATTCTTCTCAAAAGGACCTGCTGACATGACCTCGAATTGCCCCGCGGTCGAAGGCCGAGGAGTCGCCTCGCGTCTTTCTCTCCTGGACCGCTTCTTAACTTTATGGATCTTTCTGGCGATGGGGTTGGGCGTCGCCGCCGGTTATTTCGTCCCAGGGACCGAATCCTTCATCAACCGCTTCCAGGTCGGCACGACCATTCTCCCCATCGCCATCGGGCTGATCCTGATGATGTACCCGCCGCTGGCGAAGGTGCGCTATGAGGAACTCGGCGACGTGTTCCGCAACTGGAAAATCTTAGGCCTGTCGCTACTCCAGAACTGGGTCATCGGCCCGATTCTGATGTTCGCCCTCGCCATCATTTTCCTTCGCGACTACCCCGAATACATGGTCGGCCTGATCATGATCGGCCTGGCGCGCTGCATTGCGATGGTCATCGTGTGGAACGAACTGGCGCGCGGCGACACGGAGTATTGCGCCGGCCTGGTCGCCTTCAACAGCATCTTCCAGGTCCTGTTTTACAGTGTTTACGCCTGGTTCTTCATCACCATATTGCCGCCGCTGTTCGGCCTGAAGGGCAGCATCGTAAGTATCACCATCGGCCAGATTGCCAAGAGCGTCTTTATCTATCTGGGCATTCCGTT
>JAPLSS010000246.1 GCA_026398515.1 Candidatus Sumerlaeota bacterium
GACCCTGAAGGGGTCGCACAAAGGGGCGCGCGCGGTCATGTTCGACCCTTCCAGGGTCGGGGGCGCTTTTTGTCACCTTTCCGTGGGCTGGCGCCCACGGCTATTCATGTGGCTTCCCCTTCGGGGAACACCACGACAAACGCATTCGGAGCTCGTCCTCCGGTCCTGGCCGGCCATTTGTTGGCGGGAACATGGCGCCCTGCCCCCGGTCGGCGGCGTCATCGAACACCGGCGCCCGCAAGCCGCTCCGTTGGGGCGCGTGATGGCGCGGGCCGGGAACCATTGCGCGAGCGATTCGAGCCATCCCTCGCCTCCTTGCCGCCGGCGGGGTGGATTCGTGACAATCCATGAATAGCCGATACAACATGATTCTTCTCTCACAAACGGCCATAAGTTGTCAACGCGAAAGCCCGGCTATCCTGGGGCGCCGGGCGCATCCCGCGGTGTAGCCTCCTTGGAGCGCCAAAGCACGAACCAGTGCGCGAAGCGCTTTGGTTTGCGGGCATCCCTATGTGCAAACCGAAGCTTCTTAGACACGCTCTGAGGAACCGCGTCCGAGGGGGGCTTTGGATGATGGGAGCCGGCATCCAGTCCACCCCGGACATAGTCGCCGAACGAAGCCGAGGGGCACGGAGGACCTACGGGGAGTTTCGGAGGAGCCTCTCGTGACCCTTTGGGTTGCCCAGGAAAACCCGAAAATGAGGTTCGGAGCGACGCCTTCCGGCGTTATCCCAAGCGCTTCCGGATTGGCTCGCGGAGCGCCTAAAGGCGTCGCTCCGAACCTTGCCTTCGAGAGGGCGTGCCAGGTTTTTCGCTTGCGGATTGGCCTGCGCGTAGTGTGCAGTCTCCGCTGCGTCGCCTACACAAGGAGACACGCCCATGCGATCGTTTGCCCACGGTTTTCTCGGCGGGCTGGTCTGGCCCGTCATCGGCGGCCTCGCCGTCGCGCAGGCGGGCGCCGGCGAGAGCGGAAGAGGCCCCGCGGCGCCTTCGCGGCCCGCGCCGCGCGGCGTTGCGACCCACATCGCCTCGCAGGCCGCCGGCGAGGAAGGGATCGCTGTCCGAATCGTCTTTCCCGCGCGTTCGCGATACGCCGAGGGCGCGCCGGTGGCCATTTCGGTTCGGCCGGGCAGCCATGACGAGAACGGCGCCGCGCCGTTGAACGTCGCCGACAGCGGCATCGTCGAGGTCCACTTCGCCACGGCCGAAGGCGCCGGGAGGGGATACGATTTTGGCGGGCCGAACTGGATTCTTCGGCTGCGCGACGTGATCCGGTTTGCCCTGGGGCGAGCGACGGACAAGGATGGCCGGACCCTGCAGGATCTGGCCGCTCAGAGCACGGCCGGGGCGGTTCGAGTGTTGGCCTCCAACGTCGGGATCGCGGGCTTCAGCCACGGCGGCAACGCCTGCGGCGCGGTCATGGCTCTGCACGGAGAAGAGATTCCGGAACTTGCCTGGTATGTTTCGTGGGAAAGCCCGTACGGCGAAGGCATGGTGGGCGAAGAGTTGGGCTCGCCGCGCGACGGCGGACGGGTCAATCCGGCCTATGACCCCGGCACGGGCCGGCTCGACCTGTCCACGCTCGCTTATGATCCGAATCTGCGCCAGCGCCAACGGGGCGCGGGAGGGGCGAGCCAGGGGGCCGAACTCGGCTTTCGCGGCAGCCTCTTTTTCGACGTGGACGGCGACGGGCGCTACGATCCCGCGATCGATTTCCGCCATCAGCCGGTCATGTTCGACGCGGGGCAGGGGCCCAAGTTCTGGTATTCCGTCCGACTGCTGCGCGAGGCCGAGAAGCGGCGGCTCTTCGGGGAGCGATGGCCGGCCCACATTCCGACCGTGGAAGAGGCCGAGGAATTCTGGCGCTGCCGCGACGCCGCCGGACTCGTTCCCGACGCGGTCCGCAAACTTCCCCATCTCGCCGTCATCGTGGCGGCCCATCAGAGCGACCACATGCAGTCCGCTCCCGACCATCCGCACATTCTCACGCAGGTGAACGCCTTCCAGGAGGCCGGCGCGCGCTTCATCCGGCTCAATCCCGACCGCGCCTACACGCAGTGGTTGACTTCCCGAGAACTGCCGAGTCTGCCGGACAACGAGGCGGGTTTGCGGTACGACCGGGAAGCGATCCGTTCCGCCTTGTATCCCGACGACGTGGCGCCCGGCCCCGCCCTCGCCTCTGTCGCCGTTTGCGAAGTGGCCGACCGCGCGCAGACGGGGAACTTCGCTCCGAACCTCGACGCCGTGCTTTTCCCCGACGCGCCAAGACGGCTTGCGCCGCCAAATCGCCGCGCGGGAAGGTGAAACTCCTGTGAATCGCGCATGCCGGCGGGGGCTGGGGATCCTGTTGTTGCTCTGCCAATCGGCCTATGCGGAGGAGGCGACGATGTTTGAAAATTCCGTTGGAATGAAAATGGCTCCCATCCCGGCGGGATCATTCCTGATGGGACAGGCCGACGGCGACTGGGATGAACAGCCCGTCCATCCGGTGACGATCAGCCAACCGTTTTTCCTGGCCGCCACCGAAGCGACCAACGCCCAATATGAGCAGTTCGATCCGGACCATCGCGCGTATCGGGGAATTCATGGCTTCGCCAATCGAGACGATGAAGCCGTGATTTCCGTCAGCTGGCACGACGCCGCTCGGTTCTGCGAGTGGCTTTCCAGGAAGGAAGGCAAGCCCTATCGTCTCCCGACGGAGGCCGAGTGGGAATACGCCTGCCGCGCCGGAACGACGACTCCCTTTCACACGGGCGACGCGCTGCCGCGGGAATGCCAGAAGAATCAACGCGAGATGCGGCAGGACTTCGCGCCGGTCGATCTGGGCGTGGGCCAGACGCCGCCCAACGCCTGGGGGCTGTATGACATGCACGGCAATGTGGAGGAGTGGTGCCTCGACTGGCATGGGCCCTATGAGGCCGGCGAACAGGTGGACCCCGTCGGGCGCGCCGACGGCGACTTCAAGGTGGCCCGAGGCGGGAGCCACTCGACGGAGGTCCGGTTCCTGCGCAGCGCCAACCGCCTGGGAACGTTGCCGGAAGACAGGCACTGGCTCCTGGGCTTTCGCGTCGTTCAAGCGGACCCGCCGAAGACGGCCCCCTTGCCGCTTCCCGAGGAGAAGCCCTTGTGGGCGCGCGAGGTGAGCCAGAAACGCCACGATTGGTCGGACGGGCCTGACATGAGCCGGCCCTATTTCCGAGGGCCGCGCGAATATGTGAAGATGCCGCCGAACTCAACCGGCCCCCTCTTCTCCAAACACAATCATCAACCGGCGGTCACGGCTTGCCCGAACGGCGACCTGCTGGCGATCTGGTACACCTGCAACACGGAACCCGGCCGCGAACTGGCGGTCGCGGCCGCGCGACTGTGCCGGGGCAACGAGGAGTGGGAGCCGGCGGCCCCATTCTGGGACGCGCCGGACCGCAATGACCACGGCAGCGCGATCTGGTGGGACGGCCAGGGCACGCTGTATCACATCAACGGGTTGAGCACGGACGTTTACTGGGCGAAACTGGCCCTGATCCTGCGCGTCAGCACGGACAACGGAGCGACCTGGTCGAAGGCGCGGCTCATCAACGCCGACCACCAGCGGCGCAACCAGGTGATCGCCGGAACCCTCCAGACTCGCGAGGGCTTCATCATTCAACCCTGCGACGCCGGCCCGAGCGGCACGGGCGGGACGGCGCTTCACATCAGCCGCGACCGGGGAAAGACGTGGACCGATCCCGGCGCGGGGCGGCCGGACCCGGAGTTCGCCGAAGGCAAGACGGGCGCCTTGATCGCCGGCATCCATGCCGGCGTGGCGCAGTTGGGCGACGGCGCGTTGCTGGCTTTCGGCCGCGGCGCCAACGTCAATGATAGAATGCCCATGAGCGTGTCCACCAACATGGGGGGGACGTGGACGTATCACGCTAGCCCCTTTCCTCCCATTGGCGGCGGCCAACGCCTCGTGTTCTTGCGCCTGCGCGAAGGGCCGTTGCTGCTGGTCTCTTTCACCAATCCCAAGAACGTGGGCGAGCAGGCCGGGGGTCTGTGGATCGCGGACGCCTCCGGCGCGCAACGCCGCGTCTACGGCATGTTCGCCGCTCTGTCGTTCGACGAAGGAAAGACCTGGCCGCTCCGAAAACTCCTGACCGCCGGCGGCCCGGCGCGCGAGCTGGACGGAGGCGGCAACACGGGGCGGTTCGTGATGG
This sequence comes from Candidatus Sumerlaeota bacterium, assembly GCA_026398515.1. Classification (GTDB taxonomy): domain Bacteria; phylum Sumerlaeota; class Sumerlaeia; order JAPLSS01; family JAPLSS01; genus JAPLSS01. Next base: position 4,194 of record JAPLSS010000246.1, read on the forward strand.
ACGACACCCACGCGGAGCCCGCCGGCTATCTGGCCGCCACGCAAACGCCCGATGGCGTGATCCATCTCATCAGCAGCCGGCAGCATTACGCGTTCAATCTGGCGTGGCTCCAAACGCCCGCGGCGGCGCGCGGACCCGGTTGACCCCGCCCGCAAGATAAGGATCGTTCGCCTCCCACGGTAGAGTTTGGCTACGGTCAGGACAGTTGGAGAAAAGTCCCTGTATCCAACAATTTCTCATTTGACACACAAAATCCATCGCGTATGCTTTTGCCATGGAACATACAACAAAGACAACCACGGTCCACTTTTCGGCCAAAGGCCAGGTGGTCATTCCGCATTGGCTTCGCAAGGAGTTCGAAATCGAGGAAGGGACGCCGGCTTCCGTTGTGCCCACGCCGCGGGGCATCCTCATCACGCCGCTCACGGCAAAGCACATCCGCGGCCTGCGAGGATCTCTCAAAGGGAGCAAGGCGATGGAGCTGTTGTTGAGCGAACGCAAGAAGGAACGGGAGTCGTGACGTGGCCACCAAGGTTCTGGACAGCTGGGCGCTGATGGCCTTCTTGCAGGATGAGCCAGCCGCGGAAGAAGTGGAGAAGCTTCTGGTGAAGGCCGCCGGAAAGGGAGTCACGCTCCTGCTGTGCGTGGTGAACTGGGGCGAGGTCTACTACTCCATCGCGCGCGCCGAAGGGGAGATGGTCGCCGAGCAGAAAGCGGCCGAACTGGCCACGCTGGCGATCGAGATTGTGCCCGTGGGCGCCGATTTGCGTCTCGTCCGGGAGGCGGCGAGGTTGAAGGCCGCGCACAAGATGTCATACGCCGACTGCTTCGCCGCCGCTCTCGCCAAGACCCGCAAGGCGGAACTCGTCACCGGCGATCCCGAGTTCAAGCAAGTGGAGCCGTCGATAAAGATTTCGTGGCTCAAGGCGACTCGGAAGTAGCTGAATGGAGCGAATCCTCTTCGCTGTCGAGCCCCAACGCGGCGCCCCGGGATTTCCGGGGCGGTCTACTAATCCCGCCATGCAGGGCGAGGAAATTCCGGAGTTCGGCATAAGAGGTCGTTGTCTCGATTTCTCATTTCGGCTTGCCCGCCGGGATAGATTGGGGTATTTACTTCGATTGCAGGCGAAGCTCGAAGGAACGCGATATGCCGACGGTTCTGCGAGAGGGTCCGTACCGCTTCTTCTTCGTTTCGCTGGACCGTGACGAACCGCCGCATGTTCACGTGAGACGCGAGAACATGGTTGCGAAGTTGGCGATTGATCTGGAAGAGGCGCGAGCGCGGTCCGTGGCCGTAACCGATGAAGCCTTGACTGTCGATCTCGTGGATGGACGCACGATCATCGTCCCTTTGATCTGGTACCCGCGCCTCTGGCATGGCACGACCGAGGAGCGCGATCGCTTCGAGATCGTCGGAGACGGCGCCTACCTCCACTGGCCAGACTTGGACGAGGACTTGACCGTCGCGGGCCTTCTGGCCGGTCGGCGCTCAGGCGAGGGGCCGCAATCCCTGAAGAAGTGGCTCGAGGGTCGCAAGGCCCCAAAGTGAACGGCGTGTCCGGCCGTCCTGATCGGCGCCGCCGGCGAACCGGCCGCGCGGCGTTGACCTCGGGCTATTTCGTTGCCAGTGGAATAACTGTGAGCGAGTTTCGGACTTCGTTTTCTTCGCTGCTGCCTCTCGTGTACCGGCTGACGTTCCGCAAGTTGGTCTCGAAGATTTCCAGCGTCAACGAGCCCGTCGAGGGTCCGTCCGCGAATTCGTCGCGCATCGCTTCCAAGTCGGGGCGTGCGTTCGGCAGGTCTTCGGCCGACTGTGGGCTCCACAGAGGCCACAATCTCGTGCTGCGTCCGGCCAGATTCAATTCGTATCCGAGGGACATCCCGCGGCCCACGAGCATTTCCGTCGGAGTGAAATCGGCGAATCGTCTTTCCTTCACAAGGAGTGTGTGGGGAATGGGAATCTGCCGAGGCTCGCGCTCCTCGGGTTTCGCGTCGGGATTCACGAAAGACTCATTCCATTTTGGGGCAAGTGGGCAACTGGCAATGAACTGGAAATGAAACCCAGGCGGAATGTACAGGACTCGATCGCGGCGATGCGGCGGCCACAAATCGTCCAATCGACAATTGGTTTCGAAGATGGCTAGTTTCAGGATTCCCTTCTCTCCGTGCCAGTTCTCCACATGGTTGTCAAACTCGACCCACTCGGGTTGCTCGTTGCTCCGGCATCTCGTGGAGTGGAGAAGCGTTTCCTTTCCGTTCCGCGGGTCGGACCACAATTCCAGCCGATGTCCCAGGAAGAGGCCTTTTCCGGCCACAACAGAGGAAATCGCGTAGTCCGCATATGCGGTCCACGAATACGACGAGTTCAACCAACGGCTTACTACGCTTCGGGGAATGCGCAATGGAAGGACCAACCGCTCCACAGGGTCGGAATCGGCAACCTTCGAACCGTGACGGATCGGATGATCGTCGAAGCCATCGGAATGGTCGCCAAGCGGTCCCTTGGGAATGAAGCGGACCTCATCAACCCAATCGCTGTCGACAGCGTCTTGAGCAAATTCTTTCGTCAGGCATCTGGGAGTGATGCCTGTGCTGCCCTGGAAATGCCGGTACCAGAAGTAGTCGCTGGCCATGCCGGTTGAAGTGCGATTCCGGTCGATCATCTCGACGGTGGCAATTCGCCGGCCATTCACCTCTTCGATCTCTTGAACGTCCAAGTGCCCTTCGCCCCAAACCAGGTCGGCGAATCTTTGCATGCGGTCTTTGAGGGGCAAGTCCTTGGAAATCCGGACGTAGCCGCGAATCTCAGTGCGTTCAAGGTTGGGATCGGCCCCATAGACGGCGTAGAGTTCCTTGGGGTCGGCCTTTCCCAATTCCTCCGGCGTCAGAAGGACGGGAGCAGGATAGTCCTGCGCTGCAATAGGGGAGAGGATAGCAATGAATACAATCGCCAAGGCAAACATCTGTTCGGCTCTAATCGGGAACATGAAGAAGCCTTCCTGGTTTTCCCCGACACGGCGAACAGCGCCTAACCCGAAATTGACTGCGCGCTACGCGGCGCCCCGTGCCCGGCGCTGCTTCGCCCCCGTCTTGTACAGCGGCTTGTAGAACAAATCGTCCCCGTATTTCAGCAATTTGTTCAGGAACGGCAGATGGCGAATCGACCAGCGCACCAGGTCGTGGCCGAGGCCGGGCTTCTTGTTGAAGGGGCAGACGTTGATGCACTGGTAGCAATCCACGTGGTACATCCCTTTGTCCGTCTTCGCGCCGTTCTTGTACCAGAACTGAATGCACCGCTCGCCGTTGAGCGGCCATTTCAGCAGGCCGGGATTGTTGGAAACCGTCCGTGCCTTATGGGTGCGCTTGCCATACAGGATCGCCTGCGCGGGACAGTATTCGGCGCACTTCTCGCAGGCCTCGCAGAATTCCGTCACCCCGAAGTCGATGGGCTTGGTCGGGATCAGTGGCAGATCCGTGAGCACCTTGCACAGCCGCACGCGAGGCCCGAACTCCGGAGTGATCAGGGCGCCCAGCCGGCCCAACTGCCCCAGCCCGGCATCGACGGCCAACGGAATGCTCAGGCCTGTGTCGTTCCCGCACGCGACCGCTTTGTACCCCAGCATGCCAATAAACTTAGCCACCGACGGGGTGAGAAAAGCCATCTTGGAATAACCGAGCCCCGCCGCCGCGCTGGCTTTCGCCGTGGGCGCATGCCTTACGAAATCATAGTTGGTCTCGACGGCCATCACCACGGCATACTTGACACCCGGCGGCAGCTGGCCTTCTACGTCGACTTCTTTGTGGGCATAGCGGTCCCAACCCGGATGGTAAATCCAGCGCGGATTGATTTCCGTGATCCCGACCAGGCTGGCGCCCAGGAACAGCGCCGTGTCCTTGACGATTTCCGAGATCGCCTCCGGATCGTCCACCGGCAGCTTCTCCGGTTGCCAAGGCAGAAACGGATTCGACGGGCCCCACTTGCCTTCCCAATCGTAAAAGGAACGCTGTTCCTCGGACAGAGGGGGACGGGTCCAGTTGCCCGTGTGGCAGTTCGCGGCCATGGCGATATGAAAGCCGGCGATGCGCTGCGCCAGATCGATCTGGGTGTAGCCCGGTTCATTGCGCGGCAGCGGGCCCTGCTGGCCGATGACCGGGACCAACGTTTTGAGGAGTTCCTCATCCCACCCGCCGGGGGGCACGTAACCGCGGGATAGCGGCGTGCGCTTCTCCGAATAGCGCCCCAGCGGCTCCACTATATCTTTCACGTAGGCCGGCTTGTCCAGCGTCTTGAATCCCCGCCTACGGTAATACTTACCCTGGAGCGAGACGGCAACAGCGTCAGACATTCGTCCCCTCCGGAACCTGCGCGACTACCATCTCGCGCAAAGATAAGAAAAGCAGGATTGCGCCCATGAGCAACTTACAGAAGCCCGTGTTTTGAGGCCCGCGCCCATTTCAACGTGGTGCGGGCGAGCGAGAATCGGTCTTGGGTCCCGCTCATCATGCCGGGATGATGCCAGACCGCGAGAAGAGGGTCAAAGGGTAATCTTTGCCGTAAGCTCTCCATCACTCCATCACTCCATCCGCTCCCGAGTAGCTGTACCGGGTCCTGTTGTTCTTCACTCGTTCCTGGATTTCGCGGGGCCAGAGGGAATCGAACGAGGCGTTCCGGGGAAGGGAGTCCTTCGGCCAGGGGGAGGGCCAGGCGCCGTCGAAGATCAGCGTGGCGCATTTCCGCCGGGATGAACGCCCCGGCCTTCGAAGACCAAAGCGTTTTGGCGATGTTCCGAATCAGTTCCTCGTCGGCGCCAACGTAAGCGGCCTTGTCCATCCCGACGACCAGGACATGCAGCGAAGTGTACGGCGGAAGGTAGGTCATCACCGCCGGAACATCCGTCTGGCGGAGATCGTGCAAAACGTCCGCCGCCATGCTCAGGCGCCAGCCCAGGTGGTCTTCCACCGGTTCACCCGGGCGCACCCTCGCCTTCCGCCCCTCGCGCCGTCCACATAGACGCAACGGTCGCCTTCTCGAGGGGGGAATGACCAGTCTCCGCGATTCCCTTCTATCTTGACTACCGGATCGCCATACGCCTACCATGCCGTATCCAAGATGGTCAAGCCTGATCCGACAAGCGTGTCGCGCCACAATGAGCAATCTCTTCTTGATGATGGCAACGCGCCTCTCCTGAAAGGCGAAAGACCGGTGCGCATCAGCTGTCTGCAAATCGACGTTCGCGATCGGCGCAAAGAGGAGAACGTCGAGAATGCCCTGGCGTTGCTCGATCAAGCGCCCGCAAGCGACTTATACCTGTTGCCCGAAATCTGGCCTTGCGGGTATTTCTCGTTCGACCGGTACGAAAGAGACAGCGAACCGCTCGATGGCCCAACGGCGCAGGCGATGCGCGAGAAGGCGGTCGCGTTGCGGGCGCACCTGCTGATGGGCAGTTTTGTGGAGAGAGACAAGGGGAATCTCTACAACACGAGCATCCTGCTCAACCCGCGAGGCGAGATCGCTGCAACGTACCGCAAGATACATCTCTTTGGCTACCAGTCGAAAGAATCGAAACTGTTGACCCGGGGCTCGAACGTGACGGTTGCCGACCTGCCGTGGGGCAAGGCCGGACTGGCCACCTGTTACGATTTGCGTTTTCCGGAATTCTTCCGGCTCATGATGGACCGCGGCGCCACGCATTTTCTGGTCGTGTCAGCCTGGCCGCTGGCCCGGCTCGAGGCGTGGAAACTCTTCAACCGCGCCCGGGCGCACGAGAACCTCGCCTTTCTGATCAGCTGCAACTGCGCGGGCGCCAGCGAAGGCGTTCGCTTCGCCGGCCATAGCTCGATCGTCGACCCGATGGGAGTCGCGCTGGCCCAGGGCGACGAGAATGGCGGCATCGTTTCGCACGAGGTCGATTTTTCCCGGGTCGACGCCGCGCGCCAGGAATTCCCCGCGCTGACGGACCGCGTGTTCCGAACCATTCAATAGGCAAAGGCGCTCACCGATGTTGAAAGAGCATTTGGAGTTTTTTGGCCTCGATCTGTCCGAAGGCTGGAGCGTGCCGGAAGGATACCCCGAAGGCATCGAGCAAAAAATCCTTTCGGGCCGCCTCGACGAAGGGGCGCGCAAGGGCAGCCGCACCCGTCTGTTGCGCTTCCTGCCCGGCGCTTTCAGCACCGTGCCGTTCGAGCACGAGTATTGGGAAGAGGTCTTTCTGGTCCGGGGCGACCTGATCGTCGTCGGCCAGAGTTTCAAGCCAATGACGTACGCCTGCCGCCCGCCCCATACCCCGCACGGTCCCTTCCGGAGCGAAGAGGGCTGTCTGCTGCTCGAAATCCACTACTTCCACGATGGAGACTAAGGCATGAAAGAACTGCATCTTCAGGTCGCGACGGATAAAGGCCTCCGCCCTCTCCGGTTCGCGGTGCGGCACATGGTCAACGCGGGCTACGTCGGACGCAACCGGGCGGCGGTGCAGGCCCATATCGACGAACTGGCTCGCGAGGGCGTGCCGCCGCCGCCTTCGATTCCCATGCTCGTTCCGATGCTGACGCGCAACGTCACCACCGACGAGGAAATCGAGGCGCTGGGCGAAAAGACGTCGGGCGAAGCGGAATACGTCCTGCTGATCGACGGCGACGAGATCTTCGTGGGTGTTGGCAGCGACCACACCGACCGCGAAATGGAAAGCTACAGCATCGTGCAGTCCAAACATGTGTGTCCGAACGTTTTGTCGTCGGAAGTTTGGCGCTACGAAGACGTTCGCGCCCAGTGGGACTCGCTGCAACTGCGGAGTTTCGTGAAACAGAATCGAGACGGCGAGGAATCGCTTTACCAGGATGCCGCGCTCGGGACCATCATTGAGCCGGGGGAACTGATGACCCTGGTTAGCAAACGCTACTTCGACGGGGCCCTGCCTAGCGGGTTGGTCATCTATTCGGGCACTGTGCCCGTGGTGACCAAAGAGATCATTTACGGCGAATGCTTTCGGGCCGAGTTGCATAGGCCGGACAACGGCAAGACGCTGAAGAGCGCCTACTCGGTGAAGAAAATGCTTTATAGGGCGTGATGCGCTGAAGCTGGATCCACAGCTAGGGGAATCGCGCGTTCCGCCGCCTGTTCGCGTCCCTCACGGTGGAGAAGGAAGGAGTCATGTATGGCTAAGATGCATCCGGGCGCTGTGATCGCCGTTCTTCTGATCGTGGTGAACTTGTTGTCCTGGCTGTTGTTCATGGTCTTCTTTCGCGAGGGCCAATTCCTGGGGATCCCGTGGATCACATGGAGTCAAATCTTCCTTGGCCTGCTGGCCATCGCCATCAGCATCATTGCCATCTTTGTCATGGAAAAATGGGAGAAAGGACAGAACTGACGACATGCAACCCAGAATGGTTGAACTGATAATCACCGTCCTTTTCTTTACCTTCTGCATATTCCTCTCATGGCGCCTGCAGCGCTCGTCCACAAAGGGCGAAGTGTCATTTCTCGGCGCGGGGCGGGGCATTGGATTCATCGTCAATGGTTTCGCGCAGTTCTCGGGCTTGGTCAGCGCGGCCAGTTTTCTGGGGTTCCTCGGCGTGTGCTGCACGTTGGGCTGGTCCTTCACGACCATGGCGTTTGGCGTGGGCTCGACGCTGGGCTTCATCATTTCCATGCTGGTCGTCAGCGGACCGTTGCGCCGTTACAGCGAGTTGCGGGGCAAGTTTACGTTGACCAACTTTCTGGCCGACCGCTTTGGGACGGCCACCTCGCTTTCGTCTTCGATTTTTATCCTGGTCCTGTTTCCCCTCTATATTGTCGCGCAGCTCATCGGCGGCGGCCTCGCCGGACGGTACATCCTGGGCCTCGACTTCAACATCGCCGTCGTGTTTGTCGCCGCGTTTTATGTCGGCTACGTGGTGTGGGGCGGGATGTTGTCGGCCAGTTGGGTTGACTTCGTGCAGGGCGTTCTGATGTTTTCGTTCATGATCGGCCTCTCGATCACGGCCATTGTGCATTTCGGCGGGCTGGGCGTCATGATTCCCCAAGCCCTCGAGGCGCAGCCTTTTTTCCTTTCGCTGCATCCCAAGATCTCTCCCTGGACCTACTTCGGCATCTGCACGGCGACCATGCTGTTCGTCTTGTCCTCGCCGCACACCGTGATGCGCCTGTTCGTCACGCGTGACGTTAGGCAGGGGCGCGCGGCGCTTTCCCTGACGGCGGGCCTCTCGCTGGTTTTCCACCTGCTGGGGTACCTCGGCGTGGCCGCGGCGGCGCTGATTCTCTTTCCGAAGATCGAGAACGTGGATATGACCTACATCGAGGTCATGAACGTCCTGTTCCCGCCGGTCGCCCGCGGCTTCGCGGTGGCCGGCATTCTGGCGGCGATCATGTCGACGACCGATGTGATTCTGCTGGCTGTCGGGGCGGAGTTTTCCCACAACCTCTATAAGAAGTTCCTCAATAATGACGCCGACCCCAAGCGAACCCTGATGGTCATGCGCGTCGTCATGCTGGCGATCGGCGCGACCACCACCATTCTGGCCATTTTGCTCCATGGAAACACCACGATCGGCAAGATCGCGCTGATCCTGATCGGCGGGTCCGGCTCCACCTTTTTTGTTCCGCTGATCGCCGGCATCTGGTGGAAACGGGCCAACGGCGTTGGCGGGTTTTTAAGCTGCGTCGGAGGCTTTGTGGTTTTTTTCATTCTGTTCTTAACCGGGATCATGCCGCAATACTCAGAGGTTCTGGCGGCGGTGACGGCGTCGGTTCTCTTCATGGTGTTCGGCAGCCTGTTGACGGCTCCGCCGCGAATCGAAAACGTCGCGTTCGTGGAAGCGTTGCATAGATAAGCCGAAGGAGTGGCTGTATGTTTTATCTAATCACGGGAATCGGCGGCGTCTACGCTCTTTTCACTCTATGGTTCGCCCTCAGTTGCTTCAAGGAAAGAACGCCTCGCGCGGGACGCCTGGGGCTGTTGGCCTCAGTTGTTTTGGCTTTTCTCATCGGCATTTACGCTTGGGCGTGGACGAGAGGATTGCTGGCCGGAACCGTGGCGCAATATATCCAGTGGGTGGTCGGCCTAGGCATGGCGCTGTTCACGATTGCGTTGTTTCTGCCGCTAGGGCGCAGGCCGAAGTCGCTTGCCGGGACCCGCGGCATGCGCGAAGGCGCGCCGGAGAAGTTCAACCAGAAAGACACCATCTTCAACCGGGCGCACGTGGGCGCATTCGGCCCCGAGGAAAGCAAGCAACGCTGGGCGTTGCAGAGCATGGACCCCTTCAACGGCTTGTATTGGACGTTGGTCATGATGCTGCGCCATCAAGTGACCGGCAAGGTCCGGCCTCAGGCGAAAGCGATGTCGAAGGAAGAGATCACCGCAGACATCAAGCGCATGGCCAAACACCTCGGCGCGGACTTGGTGGGCATCACCACGGTCAAAGACGATTTTGTCTATAGCGAGAACTTCTCCTACGAAGAGTCGAAATTGAGCGTCGGCCCCGCCGTGACGACTCCCGTCGACCTCAAGCACAAGTACATCATTTGCCTCGGCCGCGAAATGGATTACGGCAAGATCCACGACACTCTGACTTCCAAGAACGAAGACAGCCTGGGGGAGATCGGCAAGACGTATTACGACCTGGCCCACATTTCCTGCGTGCTCGCCTCGTACATTCGCTATCTGGGGTACGACGCCCGGGCCCACCACGTGCGCAACGAGCAAGTGTTTCAGGCGCCGCATGCCGTCGATGCCGGCCTGGGCGAGCAGGGCCGGCACACGTACCTCATCACCAAAGAGTTCGGCCCCCGGGTGCGCCTGGCCTCGGTAACCACCAATCTCGAACTGGTCGAAGACAAGCCGGTCGACATCGGCGTTCAGGACTTCTGCGAGAATTGCGAGTTATGCAGCGCCAACTGCCCCCCTCAGGCGCTGCCCAAGGAAAAAGAGGTCACGCGCGGGTATCTTCGCTGGCCGCAGAAAAGCGAACAGTGCTTCCGCTTCTGGGTTTCGGGCGGCAACACCTTTGGCTGCACCCTGTGTCTGAAAATCTGCCCCTGGAACAAGCCGAGATTCTTCGTGCACAAGATCGCCTTCCTCGGCGCGTCGCGGTCGGTCGTCATGCGGCGGGTCCTCTTCTGGATCTCCGTGTTGTTTTATGGCCGTGAGATCCATTGGAGAAAACTGCCGCTCCCGGAAGAGATTGAAATGCCCGTCGAGACGAAAACCTGGGGCCGGTAAGCCAGAGGATTGAAGGCGGAAAGACGATTCGGGAGGAAAAGAGGAATGTCCAGGAGCCTGCAGAACTTTCTGGAAGAGCACGAGAAGGACTTGATCCGCGTCCGCAAGCCCGTCGACCTCGAGAACGTCGGCGCCCTGGTCGCGCAGGCGAACGACACCATCGTGTTTGACAACATCAAGGGCTACCCCGGCTACCGGCTGGTGGACCTGCTGTTCGTCAACCGCAAGGCGCAGGCGCGCGTGCTCCGATGCCAACCCGGGGACGTGGTCAAGCGGCTGGTCGAAGTGATCGAGGCCGGCCCCCGCCCGCTCAAGGAAGTGAATAACGCGCCCTGCCAGGAAAAAACGTTTACCGGCGCCGAGATCGATCTCCGCCGGCTGCCCGTGGTCACCCACACCGACCGCGACCCGTACCCCTACACCACCAGTTTCGTGGCGCACAAGGACCTGGAAACGGGCGCCTTCAACCAGATGTATTCGCGTTGCGGCGTGCTGGGTCCCCGCGAAATGGTGGTGTCCTATGTGACGCCCCCGGCCAATGAAATGCTGGCCAAGTACCGCGCGGCGGGCCAGAAGATGCCGCAGGCCATCGCCATCGGCGCGCACCCCGCGTGGGAACTGGCCGCTTGCTACTCGCACCTCCACGACAGATGGTGGGAAGCCGAACTCTACGAAGCGATCACCGGCGAACCGGGCGAGATCACGCGTTGCAAGACGGTGGACCTGCCCGTGCCGGCCGACTCCTCGATCGTCATCGAGGGCCTGGTCGATCCGAAACGCATGGCGCAGGACGGACCATCGCCCGGCCCGACCATGCTCTTCTGCCCTGGCGCGCAGCAGATGCCCGTCTTCGAAGTGACCGCCATCACCATGCGCAAGGACCCCGTCTACCGCAACCACCAGATGACGCCCTTCACCGACCACCAGGAGATGCCGCGCCTCTTTCACGAAGCCATCATCCACGAACGCCTGCGCGCCATGCGGGTCAACGTGCGCGACGTTCACTTCCCCCAGGGCGGCGGCGCCCTGGCCGTCATCGTGCAAGTCGACCCGACCCTCGACGGCCAGGTCAAAGACGCGCTCCTCGCCGTGCTGGGCAGCCCCTGGATGAACGTGAAGATGGCGATTGCCGTCGATCCGGACATTGACATCTACGACTACCGGGACGTGCAGTATGCGCTGGCCACGAGAGTCGACCCGGCGCGCGACTTGATCATCATACCCGACGCGCGCGGCATCGCCTTCGACCCCACCGCCCGCCCGATTCTCGGCGCCTTCCCCAACACGCACGAAACTCGCTTTCCCGCCGTCGTGGGCAAATGGGGGATTGACGCCACCAAGCCCGTCCCCTACCGCCAGGAAGAGCGCCGGAACTACGAGCGCGCCTGGCCCCTGAACTGGGGCAAGGTCAGGCTGGCGGATTATCTCGACTGAACGATGCCGAACGACGCCGAAACAAAACAGGACAAACACGAAATCGGCAGTTGCTGAACGATCAGTTTAAGACTGTGATGAAAGGGCTTACTTAAATGGTGGAGGGGGGAGGTTTCGAAACTCCGCAGGCGTGCGCCGGCAGATTCGGAAGTCGTCCTTGCGCCCCCATCTCCTCTATCCCGTAATAACTCAACAGGTCAGAATAAACCGACTGAGACGAATGTTGCCGGAATCTTGCCAGGAATCAGGCCAGGATGGCGCCGGAACGACGGCGGAATGACGATTCTGAGCGCTTCGCTTGACTTGGGCGCAACCCTTGTGTATCAAGCGTTTCCACACTGTCGGGGTGTAGCGCAGCTGGCTAGCGCACCTGCTTTGGGAGCAGGGAGTCGCCGGTTCGAGTCCGGCCACCCCGACCAGCGCAACCCCGCGAGGGCGGGCATTGGGGACGCCGCGTCGCTCCCCCGGTCTGATGTCGCGCCCGCCTTGAAACGTCCGCGGCGCCGTTTCCACCTTTCCTCTTGCTGGGGGACGTGGAAAAACCGGAAGCGGCTCGCGGGCGGCCACTCACGCGCGACGGCGCGTTCCTCGTGGCCCGTTCGTCGTTCCTCCTCGGTTAGAACCTGCTTGCCAGCGTCGGTCGCGAGCCGCATTCGCGACGGCGCGAGAGGCGGGCATGCGCCGTCATCGCCTTTCCCGAAAGCGAGGTTCGGAGTGCGACCTTCAGGTCGTACAGGATGTCCGGGGCCGCTACGACCCAAAGGTCGCGCTCCGGACCTCATTTTCGGGCTTTCCTGGGCGACCCCAAGGGCCATGGCCGTCCGCCCCGAAGAAAGGCATTCGCCCCCTCAGCGGTGTTGACATTCGCCTCCATCAAGACTGTCATGCCCGTTCCAGGGAAGGGCCAAGCGTCGCGCAAAGAGGGCGGGGTTCATGAAGCGAATCGAATTGAACGGCCGGTGGGAATTCCGCGAACTGGACAAGGGCGAATGGCTGCCGGGGCGCGCGCCGGGGTCGGTCCACGGCGACCTGCTGCGCAACGACCGCATCCCTGATCCGTACGATCGAATGAACGAATTGGACACCCTCTGGGCCGGGCGGACGGATTGGGAATACCGCCGCACGTTCCGCGCCAGCGTGTCCTTCCTCACCAGCAAACGCCAACTCCTCGTCTGCGAGGGGCTCGACACGGTGGCCGAGATCTTCCTCAACGGCGAGCCGCTGGGCCGGGCCGACAACATGTTTCGCCGCTGGGAGTTCGACGCCGCGCCGTTCCTGCGCGAAGGCGAGAACGAGATCCACATCGTGTTCGGCTCGCCGGCGCGCGAAGCCGCCGAGCGCGCCCGCAACACCAAGTCGCTGTTGAAATGGCCGACGCCGCCGGTCTTCGAGCCGTATCGCGTCACGCTGCGCAAGTGCCAATGCCAGTCGGGCTGGGACTGGGGGCCGTGCCTGGCGACCTGCGGCATCTGGGGCGACATCCTGCTGGCGGGCTACAGCGGGCCGCGCATCGAATACGCGGTCGTGGATCAGGATCACCGCAAAACCGGCGCGGTTGGTTTGCGCGTCAAAGCCTGGCTGGACGCGCCCGACGAATGCCGCGGAAGCCTGGTGGTCCAGATGGAAGGCCAGGAATTCCGCTCGCCGGTTCTGACGTTGCGCGAAGGCAAACGGCAGGTCGAAGCCCTGACCACGCTGGCCGAACCGGAGCTGTGGTGGCCCGCCGGCCAGGGGCCGCAGCGCCTGTATGACCTCGTCATCGAATGGCGCGACGCCGAGGACGACGAGCCGACGGATTCGATCCGCAAGCGCATCGGCCTGCGCAAGGTGGAACTCGTCCGCGAACGCGACAAAACCGGCGAGTCGTTCTTCTTCCGCGTCAACGGGCGGCCGGTCTACGCCAAGGGGGCCAACTGGATTCCCGGCGATCTGATGCTGGAACGCATGACGCGCGACATCTACGAACGCGACTTGCGCGCGTGCGTCGAAGCCAACATGAACATCCTGCGCGTCTGGGGCGGCGGCATCTATGAAAAGGAAGAGTTTTATGAACTGTGCGATGAGCTGGGGCTGATGGTCTGGCAGGATTTCATGTTCGCCTGCGGACTGTATCCGGCCGAGCGCTGGTTCCTCGACAACGTCGAAGCCGAGGTCCGCCACCAGGTTCGCCGGCTGCGCGATCATCCGTCGATCGTCCTCTGGTGCGGCAACAACGAGTGCGAAGAGGGCCTGAAGCGGTGGTGGAAGGACGCGCAGACGAAGAAGACCCATCGCGATTATGAGAGGCTCTACATCGAGACGGTCGGGCGCACCGCGGCTCGGGAGGACGCGAGCCGGGCGTTCTGGCCGTCGTCGGCGTCCAACGGCGGCGCCGGTTCGGCTTCCAGTCGTTCCCCTGCGTGGAGACGCTGCGGGCGGTGGCGCGCAAGGAGGACCTGAACCCCTGCTCGCCGGTCATGGACCATCATCAGCGCTCGAACCACGGCAACAAGAACATCATCGAGCACATGGCCTATTTCCTGCGGTTTCCGTTCAATTTCGACGACTTTTGTTATTGTTCGCAGATCGTGCAGGCCGAGTCGATCCGCACGGCCGTCGAGCACTGGCGGCGCATCAAGCCCCACTGCATGGGGACGATCTATTGGCAGGTCAACGACTGCTGGCCCGCGGCGTCGTGGTCGTCGATCGACTACGCGGGCCGTTGGAAGGCGCTGCACTACGCGGCGCGCCGCTTCTACGCCCCGCTGCTGGCCTCCAGCCGGTTGGCGGGAGACGCCCTGGAGGTCTGGGCCACGAGCGACCTGCCTTCGGAGTTGAACGGCCAATGGAAGGCCGAAGTCTGGACGTTCGACGGCCGGCGCGCGAAAGCCTTCCGCGGCGCGTGGGAACTGAAAGAGTTGGGAAGCCGCGCCGTGGCCGCGATCCCGCTGCCCGAGGTCTTCGACGAAGGCCTGACCAAGACGTCCGCGTTCGTCACGTTCGAGATCCGGGCCAGCGCCCGTTCGCTCGTCGCGCGCGAACGGCGCGAACTGGGCGTGGAAACTGAGAAATTGGTGTCCGAAAACACTCGCCTGTTCGCGCCGCCCAAGGCCATCGACCTGGACGCGCCCGGCGTCCGCTTTCGCGTCGAAGACGGCCCGGACGGCCGCCCGCTCGTCTGCCTGAACGCGCAGAAGCCGGCGTTGTTCGTGGAGCTATCGACCGGCGCGCTCCGGGGCGTCCTTAGCGACAACTGGCTGCATCTGGTTCCCGACCGCGAAGTCGCCGTGGAATTCCGGGGCAAGGAGCCGATCGACGCGGCGGAGTTGCGCAAGGTCCTGCGCGTGCGCTCTCTCTACGATTCGTATCAAGGGTAACCCCGCCTTGCCGCGACAGATTCGGGCTGGCGGACCAGACCTACTTCCATCCCGCCAGCGAGGCCGCCAGGGCGAGGAAGTCTTGCCGCATGCTCTCGTGGCGCTCGGACAGCGCCGCCCGGCGGCGGGCGAGTTCGGCGCGGTCGCACAGGCGCATCCCCGCGAGATCGCACGAGGAGAAGT
>JAPLSS010000359.1 GCA_026398515.1 Candidatus Sumerlaeota bacterium
TATTGGCTTGGCGCCGCGGCAAGGCGAATGACCGACAGGCTATACGGGGGCGCGACGATCTCCTTGACGCCGACGCGGCGCGTTTCCAGGTTGATCTTCGGCTCCCATTGGTCTTCTGGCAGACCGTCAGGCTGGCCGTAGCCCTCGATCCGCGCCGGAGCGGTCATTGTCTCCTGAATCACTTGGCCCGCCAGGGGCTTGCCGTCCACGGTTATGGTCAAGGAGCGGACTTGGGCGCTCTTGTTGATGACGGCCAGGGCCCGTGGTTGCTTGTCTTTGAGAAAGGCGCGGACGACGAGGGCGGGAAACGGGCGGCCTTCCAGAAGCAGCGCGCCGGAGAGGGTCTCAACGCCCGGGAGAGAGGGGGCGCACGTGGAGTCGCAGGATTGCCAGGCATCGGCCAGCATCCGCAGGGCATGGAACGCGGCCGTGGGGACAAAGGGCATGTCGACGTTTTGCTCCTCGGGAAGTTGCGCATGGAACAGGCCCCGGGCATAGCCGGCGGCCAGAACGTGAACGCAGGCCAGTTCGATGGTGTCGGGATAATCCGTGGCGGTCAGCAGCCAGTCGGCGACGTACAGGCCGTGAGCCAGCGATTTGAGGATGCGAATGGGGTTGGCCCGGCCCGCATCGCGGTTTCCGTACCGTTTGTACATCGGGCTGATGTTCCACTCGGTGAACCAGATCTTCACGTTGGGACCAAAGTTCTTGTGATAATAATCAATCACGATCGGGAATTGGATGGGCGCGTGGGCCATCAGCAGGCGGAACATGGCGTCCTCGGTGGCGGCGCGAGCCTCAGATTCAGAGATGGAAAAATAGTCATGGACGCTCAAGGCGTCGTAGAAGCGGCCCTTGACGAGATCCTCGTTCCACTTCAGGGCGATGCTGTCGCGGGCGGCCAGATCGGAGCCTTGGAAGGAACCCAATGCGTGGACCTCGGCCGCGGTGACGCTGACGCGGATGGAGGGATCGACGGCTTTCATCGCCTGGGCGTGGGCTTCGGCGTCGTGAAGGTATTCGGCCGCGGTCGGGTACTTAAACTGCGAGGAAAGCAGGTAGTGTTCGTTGCCCAACTCCCACAGGCCGTTCGGATAGCCCTTCTTCTGGTTATAGGCGACCCAGGCCGCGCTTATTTGCGGCGAGCCGGTCAGGACATTGGCGACCCAGATCGGCCGGGTCGGCGGGTCCATCTTCGCGCAAAAGGCCATGAAGCTGTCCACCGAAAGAGATTGGTTGGCGTGCCAGTCATCCATTTGCTGGCGGGCGCGGGCGTCGCCCTCCTCCCCCACCGGCGCTTGAAAACCGGCTTTCTGCTGCGCCGCGCGCATCGCGGCCACCGTCTCGGCCGGCACGTAGTTGGCCGCTTCCCAGTCCCAGGTGTTGCTCTGTCCGCCGGCGGGATAGCGCAACAGGCGAGGATGCAGTTCCTGCGTTAGGGTGACGACCTGCGGCGTTTCGTATCCATAGGGGCGGGTCATGAAATTCTGGTTGCAGCCGAGCAGCAGCGGCCGCAACAGGCGCGCCGACCCGGTGTCGATGGCGATGGTCGCCGAGTCCGACGATGCCCCGGCGGTTGTTGCCAGAAACACAGAGGATAGCGCCAGCAGGAGGCGAGCGCGGTTGCGACAAATCGCCTGGAGACGCATGGGAACTCTCCCTTTTACGTTGCACCGGCCTTGGGACATGCCCGCGCCAAAGCACGAGGGCCGAGCCTGAGTCATTGTGCCTGCGGGGCCGGAGACGGCAGCTTGCGCCGGAAGCGCTCTAGTTTCGATCCTCTCGGGACCACGAGAATGCTCTCTCCCAGGCTGGAGCCGATCTTCAGCAGAGATTCGTTGAGATCCTCCGCCTTTTTCCCCTTGCGGTAAACCGTGACAGCCGTGTCCTGCCACGGGTTGCGCAGCCGGCATTCTCCGCCAAGCTGCGACAGAATCTCCACGAATTCGATGTTGCCCTTCCGCATCGAGGAGGTCACCAGAAAACCGCGCCTGGCAAGCAACTGGAATGATGCGTCCCACTCGCGGGGCCATGCCGGGAAGACGCGGATCACCGGCGGCTGTCCGGGACCCGTAGGAATGCTCTGCATCAGGGCCAACTGCAAGGCCCCCGAAACATTCCCGGACATTTGCACGCTCTGCGTCTGGTAGCCCTCGTCATACGCCATCCTGTTCACCATGAAGCGGGGGTATTTCACCGTCTGCAGGGGGAGCATTTTCTTGATGTCGGCCGCCAGTCCCAGCATCGCGGCGGCAGTCGGCATCTCTGAAAGCTCAGGAAATGCAGGCCCCCCGCCACCTGCGAATTCCAGAGGCAACGGGGGCCAACCCGCCGGGTTGGGCGCCTCTATCATCTCAAACAGCCTTCCGGCTTTCCTGAAAGTCTTTATCTGAGGCATACGTTCGTAAGTTGTGTACACGATTTGTGTCAAATCCGAGTCTTCGGTTTCGAGCGTCCAGAGATCGAAGTCCATTGCAGGGCGTAGCGTCGGGCCGCCCTCGCGCTCTTCTCGATATCTGATATAGCGGTACGGCTTTATGCCCGAGGCCCAGGCCCGCACTCCCGGAGCGTGATAGACAGCGTTTGGTTGGTCCACCATTGGCAGCGGCGCCAGGTTATCCAGGAACTCCTGCCATACCGGCCGCATCTCGCTGTCCACTTTCAGGATTTTCGAAGCCAGAATCACCCGCCACATGACACCGCGCATGGCGGTCTGCTCTTCCATCGTGTCCTGCGCGCCCCCCATAGTCTCATGGTTTTGGACATTGTGAATGTGATATTTGCCATCTTTCTCTTTTTTTACCTTTGGATGGTTCCGGTAAAACTCCGCCACGCCCTTCAACATCGGGTACGCGCGAGTCCGCAGCCAGTTCTCATCCAACGTGTACTCATATTTCAGCCAGTAGAGTTCGGCCTGTCTCGCGCTGTGGGCGAAAATGGTGAAGGCGGGACCGTAAGGACCGTAAAACTCGTTATAGGGCAACCAATCCCATAGGTACTGGGTAGCGTTCACGTGTTTCGTGAGATCATCGAATTCGGGGGACCTTTCCTCCCAGCGTTTCCTCTCGTACAATATGTCCTGCAGTTCAGAGGCGAGATTATCGGGCAGACGTTGCATTCCGCCAGGCAGCGCATGTTCCGAAAGATAGATGCCTTTGCTCCCCCAGCATTGCCGCGCGCTGACTGCTTGCGCTTCGTACATTTCGCTGTAGAGGTCAAACAACGGCTCCATCAATTCCATGTGGTTGGCCTGCATCGGCGTGCGGTAGAGAGTTCTCTGTTGGTTCCAGCAAAAGTCCGCTCCCCACGCCTGTTTGTCGTCCGTGGACCAGTGGTTGATCGAACTGGGCGGGTATCTTCCGCGTGAGCTCGACCCCAACACATATAGGTACGACCGGTAAAACTGCTCAACGCCCTCCGCCACACGGTCCGGGCTGCGCAAGTAGATGAATGACCGCGACCAGAACTCGTGCCACCAGGCCTGGTTTTCTGCGAAAAGACCCCCGTATCCTTTTTCTTCGGCTGCCTCGATGTGGCTGACGGCTTCGCGAATGACATCCTGCTGTCTCTCAAAACTGGCCGTGCTGCCAATCAGGATCGTACACGTGCCTTTGCCGGGCGCCACGGCCAAACGAGCCGTTGACTCGTTCGGGATTCCCGCTTCCGCTCGGCGCCCGATCACTCCGATAACCACGGCTGAACCGCAGTAGAAATCGCCTTCCCGGATACCCGTCCAAGCCGGTTCCTTGAATACCTGGGTCAAGACGATGCGGCCATTCATGGCGCGCACCTTGGATGTGGCCGTGTGCTTTCCCGTGGTCACCACTGCAGGGCGCAGCATGGACAGATCGATTTGAATGGCCGAAGGATTCTCGCGCCGGTCCTGGACCTCAATGGCCATCACATCGCGGGCATGCCAGGCAAGGACCCGCGCTTTCAATCCCTGCCCCTCCAGGGTGTGCTGCGCGTCGTAGAGAGACAGATGCTGCCGCGTGCCGCCGTCTGTGAAAACGTCGCCACCGAAGCGGATCGCCACTCTTCCGGCGCCGCCATGGTAATCATTATCATAGACCCGTCTCAAGATGCCTGTTTTCGCCAACCGCTTCCCTGGTCCAGAACCCGAATAAGTGTTGCGCGGAAACAGATCCACACGGTTGATCTGAAGGCGCATAGCCGCCGGGTCGGTCCACACCAGACTGCTCATGCGCCCGTTGCCGATGGGCATGCCCTGTTCGCTGTGATCCACGGGTTTGTTCAGCCTGATATCGGCGCGCGACACCAGCTTTCGGTAGTCGACCGAGAGCATGGCGCTGGCCGAGGCGGCGGCGCCGACCGCGGATCTCCGCGGAACACCCCGTCGATTCATACCGTTCTTTTCCACGGCGCTTCCTCCTCTCGCCGGTGAAAAAAGCGATTCTTTCAGCCACAAATTTCAGAGATTCTCCAGATGAATTTCCCATCCTGTCCGCGGGCGCCTCATTGTTCTCCCCTCCGCCAGGATGCTCGATTCGCCTGCTCCGAGAGTTCCCTGTGGACCACGACGACGGGACTCAGGCAGAATCTCCGATGTGGACATGGCGCAAGAAGCCAAGAGGATCACAACCGCATTAAGCAGGAATGATTCCATGGGACCGGCGCCGGGCGGATGGGCGCAAAGCAGGCCGCAGCGCCGCATGGCAAGACTGGCGGGTTGGGCCGCGTTGTCCTCCATGCTGTATTCGCTGTCCCGCGCGGCTCCGCCGACCACCATTCGAGGCGCAGGAAGGATTCAAGGATCCCTTTGGCGTCCCGCATCAGGACACCATTGACCTGGTCCGGGAAGCCAACGCCAAGGCGGCCGAGTGGCATCGCGCTTCGCGGCCATAGTCAACCGGGGGTCCAGGGACCGCGCGGAACTCACGCCTTGCGTGCGGTTGTGACGGGTCTTGCGGCAGGAGGGAATCGCATGAAGGCCAACCGGGTTCGGAAAGCCACGATGGAGGCGCGACACCACGATTCGCGCAAAAGCGGGTGGAGGCGCTGCTGCCTTCTGGCGGCGGGGCTGCTGTGGGGGGCGGCGTTCTCCGCGGCCATTGCCCAGCGCGAACCTACGGGCGAGCAGTTGCAGACGCTGCTTCGCCGTTTCCCCGACGCCGATGCGAATCAGGACGGCCGGCTCTCGGCCGAGGAGCTGCGTCAGCTGCGGCTCAAAACGAGGGGAAACGGCGCCGCGGCGGGCCTTTCGCGTCCGGCGGCCAAGTCTCCGACCGCCTCCACGCTGGCGAAGACGGAGACCCGGTCCGCGGCCGTGAGCGCTTCCAGTCCCGCCGGTGCGGTAACCGTCGAGGTTTCAACGGACAAGCCGATCCCCGTGAACCCGAACGTCTACGGCATCAACTGCGAAGAGATGTTCATGAAGGACCTGGTGGACGAGCCGGAATACATCGCCGCGCTGACAGAATTGAAGCTCAAGTCGTTCCTTTATCCCGGAGGGTCCATTACCTACTACCACCACCCCCAAGGGAGCGGGGGCTTCAACATTCGGCCCGAGGAAGTGCGGCGGTCGAAACAGGGCGAGCAAAGCCGCTTCATGAACCAGAACGCCGGGCCGGATCATTTCGAGCAATACATTCAGTTCGTGAAAGCGTCCGGCGGCGCTTCGATCTTTGTCGCCAACATTCTCAATGGGACAGTGGATGAAATGGATGAGTTTCTGCGCCGGCTGAAGGCGGCCGGCGTTCCCATCGAGTGCGTGGTCCTGGGGGTGGAGATGCACCTGGGGCAGCCCCGCGAGTTGGGATTGGACGGCTACATCGAACGGATCAAGCCGTACATCGAGACGCTTCGGGCGAAATACCCGGACATCCCCATCCTGCCGCACAGTACGCCCGTGGGCCGGCTTGGCGAGGGGGCCCCGGCGGCATTCCATGAATGGAATCAGAAACTGGCCGCGCTGCCGGGAATCAGCGGGTTTTCTCAATACGCCTTTGCGGAATTGGGGTACGCTCCGGGCACGCGAGAGTTGGTCGTGGGGCCGAACGCCCTGCCGCCCGCCGACAGATGGCGACGCTACGAGGAATTCGTCCGCGCTTTCGCCGCTCAACAAATCCCGGCCTATCAGAAGGATTGGGGCCCCGATAAGAAGATGTATCTCACCCAGTGGGGGACGCAAGCTGAACAGAACACGCCGGTCCAGGGGTTGCACGTCGCCAACTTCTATTTCTTCCTGGCTCAGTACAATGCCGCCCACGACAACTACATCGCCTCGGCGACGTCGGCATTGCTCCTGGCGCAGAAACCGTCCGCCACGTCCCGTCGCCACGGCGTGGTGTATCAGAGCAAGATCGAGCTCCTGGCCCCGTACCTTTACACCAAGCCCTTCCGCCACCTCTTCAGCGGCGATAAGAAGCTGCTCGCCGCCTCGGTCAAACAGTTGAGTGGGAATGGCGCGGAACCAAGCGTCAAGGCGCTCGCCGCCTCGGGTCCGGACGGACGAGGCTATGTCTATGTCCTCAACAGCGGTCCGCGCGTTTCCCTCGGCCAACTGGTTGTGGATGGCCGGGCGCCGCCGGCTGATTTGACTGTCCAGGTTGAGTCGGTCTTCTGCGACTCCGCGTCCGATTCCGAGGATGGCGCTACGTCGCCCATCAAGACGTTCACGGGCGAAATCGCCTTGCGCGACCTTGCGCTGGAGCCGTGGAGTCTGACGGTGTTGATCACACCGGCCACGGCGCTGGCAAGGGAACGACGAACACCGAGACGCAAGGACTCGCAACAGCCAGAGCGCCGGTCGACGGCCGTGCCTGAGACTGTCACGCTGTTGACCGACATCGCCTATCGCGAGGGCAGCGAAGCATGGCGCCTGGATCTTGCGATGCCCAAAGAGCAAAGCGAACAACCACGGCCGGCGATTGTTTTCCTGCACGGCGGGGGCTGGCGCAGCGGCGACAAGAGCATCTTGCGTCCGCTCGCCTTGGAATACGCGACGAAGGGATACGTCGGCGCGGCCGTCAATTACCGGTTGGTCGACGACGCCCCGTTTCCCGCGTGCGTCGAGGACGTGAAGTGCGCCGTGCGCTGGCTGCGCGCCAATGCCGCCCGTTTCCAGGTCGATCCGGAACGGATCGGCGCTTACGGGAACTCGGCCGGGGCTCACTTGGCTGCCCTGTTGGGCTTGGCGGGTCGAGAGGCGGGGTTGGAGGGCGACGGCCCGTTTCAAGAGCAATCGAGTTTGGTCCAAGCCGTCTGCTGCTCCGCGACGCCGACGGATTTCACCGACTGGGGAGGCAGGGGCTTTCCCGGCGAGTCGGTGTTCTTCGCGGGCCCCGCTGAGTCGCTGGCTGACCAAAGGAAGAAAGCGTCCCCGATCACTTATGTCCGATCCGACGCGCCGCCATTCTTAGTGATCCACGGTAAATCGGACACCACCGTGCCTTTCAGTCAAGCCGAGAGGTTCGTCAACGCGCTAAACAAAGTCGGCGCCAAAGACGTTGCCTTCGAGGCATTCGACGGCGCCGCCCACGGCGTTTTCGCCCAGAAATCCGGCGAAACCCGGCCGCTAATGGAGGCGTTTTTCGCCCGCACGCTCAAGGCCTTCGACCCGAAGCGCCAGGAGTGAGCCGTGGAAACTCCCCCCAATGGATCAGAGCGTGCGAGGCGTTCCAACGTGGAATTCCCGAAGCGGAAGGAGCCCAGCATGGCGCCGTATGAAATTGTCGGAGAGGTGAAGCGGTTCAACCAGCGCTACACCGCCTTCTCGCGCGTGAATTGGGACCCGACTTGCGTGGCCTACCGGACGCCAGCCAAGACGGCGGACGAGATCGCCGCTCAACGGAAGACCGGCTACTCCCTGGAGGATTTCGCGCTACATTCCGGGGCTTGGGCGATGGCCCGCAGCCTCCCCGGCGCTGGTCCGGGCCGGCAGCCCGAGCGGGGCGAAATGGAACCCTGCGAGACGCAGCTCGACAGGCGATACGAGCCGGAGGATTGGCCGGCCTTCACGCGGCGGGTTAAACGCGCGGCTCGATTTTTCGGGGCGTCCGCCGTCGGCGTCGCTCGTGTCGATCCGCGCTGGGTCTACGCGTGCGATCAGCAAGAACGGCTGGTCGAATTGCCCCAAGGGATGAACACGGCAGTTGTCCTGGCCGTTGCGATGGATTATCGGATGCTGCGATCATCCCCGTCGGCATGGGCCGCGGCGGCCACCGGCAATGGATATTCGCGGATGGCTTTCGTAAAGGCGTGCATGGCCCGCCACCTGCACGAACTGGGCTGGAACGCGCTGGCTTCGGGCAACGACACAGCCCTGAGCATTCCGCTGGCCATCGACGCCGGATTAGGCGAGGCGGGGCGCAACGGACTTCTGATGACGCCGCAATACGGCCCTCGCGTTCGGCTGTGCAAGGTTTTCACCAACGCGCCGCTCGTTCCGGATTCCCCGATCCGATTCGGAGTCCAGGAGTTTTGCGAAGTTTGTAAGAAGTGTGCGGAGACGTGTCCGGCGGGTTCCATTCCGCGGGGCGAGATGACCCCCTCCGGGCCCACGGTGTCGAACAATCCCGGGGTCTTAAAGTGGTATTCCAATGCCGACAAGTGTTTGGCGTTTTGGCGGGCCAACGGGGTGAGTTGCGCCAACTGTATCCGCAGCTGTCCGTTCAACAAACCGCTGGGACGGATCCACGATTGGGCGCGCCTCTTCGTCAAAGTCAGATCGCGCCTGGCCAATCGCGCGTTGGTCCGAATCGACGGCTGGCTCGGCTACGGAAGACAAGTGGCGCCGGAGAACGGGGTTCCCCGTTAGTGTGCTGTCATGCAATTGGCATTATGAGAAACTGCGGCCATTCCACATGCAAGTGACGGGTCTTCGAGCGCGCGATGATCCGCCCGTCGAGGCAGTTTAGCGCCGCAAACAGCGTGATCGTTTAGATTAGAGAATCCATATAGGCGCGCAGCTCGCGGTCCAGGCGCCGGGCTTCCTCCGGATGTTGCGCGATCACATTGTTCAACTCATACGGGTCCTTCGCGCGCTCGAACAACTCCGAGGGAGAGGGGTTGTCGTCCGCCACGGCCTTGACGTTCATCAGCCAGTCGGCGTCCTTGTTGCCGTGATATAGAAAATACGTCCATTGCTTGTCGCGGATACACCAGTTGCGGCCGTACTTGCCGCTGACGCGAGCGTTGGCCGGCGCCAATGCCGCCGGGATGCCGCATGACCAACGGAACATGCGCGAGCTCCTCGTACGGCCAGATGCAGCCTTTGCGAATCTGACCATGGCCCCACTTGCCGTTGCCGAGGAACTCTCCATGATCGGAGGTGAAGAGGATCAGCGAGTTGTCCCAAAAGCCCAATTCCTTGAGGCGATTCAGGAAGACGCCGAACCAATGGTCGACCATCGTGCACATGCCCGCGTACAATGCGCGGATATGTTTCAACTCATCATCCGATAAGTAACCATCGACCAGGCCGGGGACTTGGAGCCACATGTCCTCTCCCTGGTAGTCCGGCTGATACATGCGGTTGTACGGCGCCGGCGGGTCCCAGGGCTCGTGCGGATCGAAGGCATCCATCCACAGGAAGAGATTGTCGCGGCCTTTGCGCGCGTCCAACCAGGACAGGGCCTCGAGAACCACCTGCGGGCAGAAGTGATCCTCTTCCTTGGCAAAGTGGGCGCGGTTGCGTCCGTAAATCATCGCTTGCTTCAGGAAGTGCTCGTTGGTTTTGGCGAAGGGGTCGTTGGCGACGTCGGCGCGGGGCTTGAAGTGAACCAGCGGGTCGATCTTGATCGATTCGTCGAAAACGAGGGGATCGTTCTCCTGGCCGCGAATGAAGCGTACGGTGTCGAACCCTCGAGCGAAGGCCATGCCCGGCTGGTGCAGATGCCAGCAGTCGCTGATCAGCGCCGAGTCGACCCCCGCGCCCCACAACGCTTCGGACAATAGCTCGTCGCTGGGCTGGAGCCGCGACCAGGGCCGAAACTTCAGCATGTGCCGGCCGGTGAAGCACTCCGTCCGATGCGGGATCGTCGGCAGTCCGCCCGAATACGCCTGGTCGAAAACAAAGGCGTCCTTCGCCAGCGCATCCAGATGGGGCGTTTGTATCCAGTCATTTCCGGTGAATCCCAAGTGGTCGTTCCGAAAACTATCCGCCAGGAGCACGAATACATTCATTCGACGAATTCCTCCTCTGGATTAGCTATGATAGAGGTATGCTACACGCGGCTCCAGGGTGAAGGTGGACTCGGACTCGATCGTTCCGTCGGTTTCCTGGAGTGCCGCAACGAGAACGGTCTTGGAGGGGTCAAGCGCGGCGACGGAGACGGCGAAATACGGTTGAGCGGAATCGGCCGGCGCCTCGATCTTCTCACGGCGCGTTTCCGCCGTCCGAATCGCTTGCCCGTTCTCCGCCACCTCCACGACTCGCAATTCCAGCATGCCGCCCATGGCCCTGTGGAGGTCATTGACGACCCAGACCTCGACGTCGGCGCGGGGATCGGCCGGGTCCTGACTCATCGACACGGCCACCGGCTGATAGGCGCGCCGCACCCACTCGAGCGCCAGCCGGGGCCGCAGATAGTAGTCCAGCAAGCCGCCGTCCGCGCAGGGCCAGGCATCATTGAGTTTCCAGAGCATCACGCCGCCGCAATCGAATTTCCGCTGGCGACAGCGCTCGATCAGCAGCTTCAGCCCCCACGCCTGTCCGAATTGCGAAATGCGGATCGCCTCGTCGAGGCTTTGCGGGCGGGCGAGGAATTTCCAGTAGCTTTCCATGCGCTCGAAGTAATTGCGGCGCATGCGATCGACGCTGCCGTTGTGCAATTCCCACGTGTAGTTCGCAAACGGCCATCGCAGATCCGGCGGCATGAACTGGTCGACGGTCGCGCGCGCCGGCAGGGCGTAGGTTCCGGCTTCGCTGATGAAGCGGGCGTCTTCCTCGCGGAGGAACCGATAGTTGCCGTGCGGGCTCCAGCCTCCCCAATTGCGCTTGTCGCCGCTCCACGGCGAGCGCGGGTAATCGTCGCCGCCGGGCGAGCTGGGATGGTAATATCGCTTCTGCGGATCGAGTTCGCGCAGCGCTTCGGGCAAGGCGCCTTTGTTGATCGGGTCCTTCGCCGGATCGATTCCCCGATCGTAGTTCATCATGTCGCTCTCGTTGTCGCCGCACCAGCACGCCAGGCAGGTATGATTGCGCAGGCGGCGGATCATGTCGCGCGCCTCGACGCGGATTTCCTGCAAGAACGCCTCGGCCGTCGGATACAAGGCGCAGGCGAAGTAAAAGTCCTGCCAGACCATCAAGCCGCGCTCGGAGCATTGCTCGTAGAATTCGTCGATCTCGATCACGCCGCCGCCCCACAGGCGGATCATGTTCGCGTGGGCGTCGCGCGCGGCGTCGAGCAACGCAGCGGTTTGTTGCGGCGCAATCCGGCCCGGCAGCGCGTCGGGTGTCTGCCAGTCGACCCCTTTGATGAACACGGGGCGGCCGTTCACGTGAAAGACCAACGGGCGGACGGTGACTTCGACAGGCTTCTCGAGCAGGATGCGGCTCCAAGCGTCTCCGATGACGCCGCCTCCATCCATGTCCTGTCGGCGCGCCGGCCGTCCGATGCGGTAATGCTCCATGCGTTTTTCAATCGGGCCGGCGGGAACTTCGATGCGGCGAAGGCCGATCTTCAACGATTGCTCGTCGAGCGTCGCGCCTTCGGCGTCCAACAAACGGATCTTCGTTTGATACTGGTCGGGCGCTCCCAGACCGTTCGGCCACCACAGCCGCGCCTCCCTGACATCGACCGCCAATTTCCACGCCCCATCGCGTCCGGTCGCTGTTTCGCCGGCGAACCGCTGTTCGTCGCAGGCGCCGAGGACCTGGACCCGCGCGCCTTGGGGCCATTGGCCTTCCACGCCTCCCTGAACGACCAGCCTCGCCCGCTTCCGCTCGGCGTCAACGTCCTCCACACACCATGCCACATCATCCAGGGCCGGGCCGGACAGGCTCTCCAATCGCACATCGCGAAACAACCCTCCGGCCAGCAAAACCGGCGAGTTGTCCCACCCATAAGCCATCTGCATCTTACGCGTGGCGGGGCGCTCCGGATATCCGAAGACCGCGGCAAGCCCCTCGGTTGACACGCCGTTCTGTTTCATCCATTCGCGGGCGGATTGCAGAGGCGGATCGATGCGGACGATCAGCTCGTTGTCGCCGGTCCAGCGGAAGAGATCCGTCACGTCGAACGCATGGCGACGAAACATATTGTGGACCGTCCCCAGCGACTCTCCATTGAGGATGATCTCGGCGAACGTGTCGATGCCTTCGAATCGCAAGCGAAGATGCTCAGGTGGGGCCGGCGGAAGCCCCTCCAGCTGCTTCGCGTCGAACACGAGCCGATACCAGAACGTCCACTCGCCGGCCCACTGGCAGGCGCGGAAGTTCTCGCCATAGAAAGGATCGGGGACCAGTCCGGCGCGCTGCAGATCCAGCAATACATTGCCAGGAACAGTCGACGGAATGGAATCGCTCCAGTCGGGCGCCTGGCCTTTGACGGGACGCCGCGCCAGGCGCCAGTCGGGGTTCTTGATGAGATGAATGCGCCGCATCGGCTCAGTCTCCTTCTGATTCAAACCCAGTTCCTGGCGAAAGCGAGGAAATACTCGATTTCACTCGGAACCATGGCGATTCGGACCTTGCCCGCGCCCAAGCGGCCGGTCATTGCGATCGCTCCGGGAAGAAGTGCTTGAGAACGAAATCCCGCTCGGCGTTTTCCGGAGGCTTGTTCCCGCCATGGTAGAGATAGTTCTCGATGCCCAGCTCGTCGAGTTTCTCTTTGAACAGCAACCCGAACGCTGGGTTGTGGATCAGTTCCCCGCGGGGCGTGTCTTTAGGCAACGGAAGCGGCTGCAAGGCGATCCCATACGTCATAAAGATCGGCGGGTCGTCCTTGGTCACGTGATAGATACCCGACAGTTCGTGGGACTTGGTTCGTTCCGTGTTCTCGCCCTCGCCCGCCGGCGCGCCGGGTATGTTATACGGATACACGCGCTCGCGGAACAATTGCATATCATTAAATGTCTGTCCGGCGGA
>JAPLSS010000538.1 GCA_026398515.1 Candidatus Sumerlaeota bacterium
ACCAGGCCGCCGCGCTCGCCGGCGGGGGCAACGAAGTCGTCGCCACGCTGCCCGACGTCTGGCGCTTCCGGCCGGACGACTAGGTCGCGGGCGAGTCGCGGGAGTTCTTCGGCCCCAAGGAGGTCGGCCAGTGGCGCGACGTGAAAACCTACGGCGCCACGTTGGAGGAGCTGGGCGTTCCCGACAAGTTGACGGTCCTCTGGTATCGCGCCTCGCTCGCGATCCCCTCGCGCTTCCCGGGGCGCAGGCTGGGTTTGTGGTTCGCCGGCGCCGACCGCGACGTCCAGGTCTGGGTGAACGGCCAGCCGGTCGAGGCCGAAGTCAGGGACCGCGCGACGGGCCAATGGCAGAAGTCGCTGGTCGCCAAGTCCGGGCCGCCCGTGCAGTTCGACATCACCGAGGCCGTGCAATTCGATCGGCCGAACTTGCTGGCGCTGAAGGTGGATCACCGCGCTATGACGGACCTGGCGCTGGGCGGCTTGGTCAAGCCCGTCATGGTCTACGCCGCCGCGCCGGGCCAGGGCCTGTATCACGATCCGGAGCCGGCTCCCGCGGCGAAAGCGAAGAAGCCGGCCCAGGCAAAGACGCCAGGCGGCTCACGTAAGACCAAGAGCAACGATAAGGGCAAGGCAAAATAGTAAAGAACATACCTTTGTTTTCCGTTATTCCGCTCTGTATTATCCTGCCTTCTATCTCCCGCGGGAGGATCGGCTTGGCTGCGCCGGGGCAGTTCAGCCGCCCGTGGCGCTCTTGGCCTCGAGGCGGTAGTTGACGACCGTCGGGTCCGCCAGCGGCTTGACCGTGACCGCGCTCGGCGTTTCGCTCACCTGCGCCGGGCCGACCGCCTTGCCGTCGACATCATACCCTTGCGCGGAAAACCGCGCCGTCGGATCGCCGCGGAGCCATTGCTTGGAGATGGTCGCCGCGTCGCACCACCCCGCCGGGATCATCCGCCAGGCGTTCGCGCCCTCGCGCTTAACCGCGACAATCCCATCGACGGCGAGGTTCTTCGTGTGAGCCGGGTGATCGCGCGAATCGAGGTAGAGATAGGCGTCGCAATCGACCAAATCGTGGCGCGCCCCGTCGATCTCCGCGGAATACTCGAGGATGTCGCCCGGCTTGCGCGCCACGAACCCCGACGGCGGAAGGCGATAGTCGCGCCCGTCGACGGTCACCGTCCATTCGTCGTCGAAGCTCAGATTGGTCCACGTCTCCAGGCCGCCGGCGTAGCGGACGTAGATCTGCTGGCGCAAATAGGCGTCGGTGGCGAGGGCCGTCGAACTGTCCACCAGCGCCTGGCCATTGAAGTAGCGGATGTCCTCGACGGGGATCATCGCGTAGCGCTGCTGCAACGCCTGCAGAAGATAATACGACTTGAGCGTCCCGCCGATTTCCCACTCCTCCGTCAGGAAGCCGATGTGGCCGAAGGCGATGGTGGCCGCGAGAAAGCGGTCGGAAAACGGGCTGAGGCGTTTGTGGTCGCTCGTCCAATCGCCCGTTTTTCCGTAATACATGACGGGCATGCCCATGCCGACGTCGGTCATCTTGGGATGCATCTTCAACAGGTCGAAATCGATGAAGTGGGGAACCGCAAACGGCGCGGGGAAGGGAGGCGTTCGCCCGAATTGCCCGTAGTTGCCGTCGACGATGCCGGCGTAGAGCCAGTGCGCGCCGCCTTCGCTGATGACCGGGCCATCGTGGGCCGGGCTTTCATTCCACAGAAGGCGCGCGTAGGCGTTGAAGGTCGTGCGGAACATGGCGGCGCCGGGGATGCGCGCGTCGTAGTCGGTCTTGATCCACGGCGGGAAGGCGGTGTGGACGTCGAGGTACTGGGCCGTGGTTCCGTAGAGCTGATGGATGCGCGGGGCGTACAGCGCCTCGTACTCGACCGCGCGCAGCGGCTTCAGCGTATAGCAGCGCGGCCAGGCGCGCTGCCACTGGCCGCTGGGGGCCAGCGCCACGTCGTCCTGCCGCCAATTGCCGTTGACCGGCGCGTAGTCGACGTAGTTGGTGTAGGTTCCGAAGCGATAGCCCAAACCGCGCACGAACGCGCCGTAGGCGGCCATGCGCTCCTGGCCGATGGACGGAGCGGGACGGTCGCGCAGGGTGAAACTCTCGCCCAAGGCCTGCCAGCCGATTCCATGATGGCACACGATGAACTTGTCGATTCCCAAAGCCTTATACTGCGTCAGCAGCTTGTTCTGGTATAGAAAGCCAATGTTGCGATACACGCATTCGCGCGCGATCGGCCCGGTGTCGCACGGCGGATTGGGAATGTTGGGAAGAACCTCCTGGACGTCGCCGCTCGCGGTCAGGAACAGCCGCTCGCGCACCGGATTGCGGCGGCCCGCGGTGGAGGGCAGGTAGGTCGCGCCGCCGTTGTAAGCGACGCCTTCGACGCCCGTCTTCGCCGGCAGGCCGAACCACTGCGAGGCGTCGGAGTTGTACCAATCGAGCAACGCCGACAGGAAAATCGGCTTTCCCGCCCGCGAGCAGACGATTTTCGGTCCGCCGTCGTAATAAGTCAGGTAGGGGACGACAATCGCCTTGGCGTCGCGCAGCCCCTTCGCCTGGCCGATGTCGAGGCGGCTGGCCACGCCCTGATTCGTGGAAATGTCGACGACCAGCGATTTCCCCTTGAGGTCGATGACATAGCGGTACGGGAGGGCCAGCGAACCCGCCCGCAGGCTCCATTGCGCCACCAGCGTGTCGCCGCCTTCGAGGTGAGTCCCCATAAGATTCGCGCGAAGCCCGTTGACGCCCGGTTTGGCTTCGCCCCCCGGGACAGGAAACGCCAGGCCGCCCGTCCAGCACGGCTGAAACGCCCGGCCCCCAATCTCAACCGTCAGATCGCTCAGGCTGCCGTCGCCCGGGTGGTAGCGCCAGCGGATCGAGTCGCGCGAGTCCACCGCGGTCCACGCCCACTCGCCCGGCGCCTGTTCGGAGTCGGTCTTCACGGTCTCCTTGCAGGTGGGCCGAATCGTATCCGGCGTCGTCGGCCACGGGAGTTTCGTCGGGATGGGCGCGAATTGAAGCGAGGGGTATTGGATTCCATAGAACGAAAGCGCATCGAAAAACAGCCGCGCCGGCTTCGCCGCCGAGCACCCCGAGACTTGGATTCCGGCGAACGACGCCGGCAGCGCGATGGCGCGCGCGTTCGGAATGTTCGCGTGCATCTGGAACCAGTAGTCGAAGTTGACCAGCCCCAGCGGGACCTTCCATTCCCGGGAATAGGCGTCCAGGATGAGGACGACGATAGTGACGGGCGGAGTCGCCGGCGTCTTGGCGAACACCCAGTTGTTGCCGCGCACCCACAGATCCACCGCGGTGAACTCGCCCGGAATCGGGATCGGCTGGGGCGGCGCGATGACGAACCGGCTTTTGTCGGAGACGCCCGAGTAGACCGCCTCCGCCGAGTAGCGGGCAAAACACCATTGCTGGCGCGAGCGGTAGAGCTGCGCCTCGGCGCCGTCGAAACCCGCCGTCCGCCATCCGGAGAGATCGTCGAAGCCGAGGAGCGGGGGATGGTCGGGCGCCTGGCGCTGGGCCCAATCCAGCTCGTACGGCCGCTCGCCGACCTTCGCGCCCGGCTCGTCGTCGTTGGAGGCTTGGCGAACCGCCGGGCTCTGCGCCGTCAGCAGAAGCGAGACGAGAACCTGCGCTATTGACCATGCCATGGGACCGCTCTCCTTCCGTCAGTTCGCCTTCCCGCCGCCCGGCGGACTGGAGTCCGAAGCGCGGGGCGTTTTCGCCCATTCCTTGGGCTTGCCCGTGATGCGGCCCGTCTCCGTCTTCACGCGCCCCTTCTCGTCGCGGGTTTCGGTCGTCTTCTCCACGGGCAAGCCCTTGTCGAACCGCATCGTGATCGAACCGTCGCCGGTCGCGCGCCAGTCCTCGGTCTTCCAGCCGTCGGGCGCGTAGACCTCGCGGAAGATCACGGCGCCGTCGGAGTCGAAATGCTGTCGCTCGGCCAGACGGCCATTCGCGTAGACCTCAAGTTTGCAGGTCCTTCCGCTGTATTCTCTCACGATCTCCCGGCGCGCGAGGAAGCGCCCAGCGTGCTCGCGCCGCTCCACGACGACGCCCCGAGGCGCGACGATGCGCTCTCCCCATCGTTCCGGCGGGTTCGCCCGGGCCTCTTCGGCGGAGATTCGCGCTTCTTCTTTTCCTCTCAAGACAAACGTTTCCGTCGTCGGCGCGTCGAGCCAGGCGGGCCGTTCTGGCCGCGGACGAACCCACGCGCCCGCTTCGGCGGCGATCGCGTCCGACCACTCGCTTCGCAGGTTCGACCATTCGACGGCAGCGGCTTCCAGACGCCCGTTCTCGGGAACCCGCCAGGAGGCCTTCCCGTCCGTTTCGCCCGCGTCGCGTCCATTCAGACGAAACCGGTAGGCGCGGGTCTCCTGATGATGCGCGCCCGGATACAGCGAGATGTCGCCGGCCTCCCGGCGCAGCGCTGGCGGATCGGGCGGGCGCGCCACGGTGATGAAACTGTTCCGCAGGCGCGGACGCCCCAATCCTTCCCCTTCCACCAGATTCATCGCCGAGAGCGGCACGACCGGCCATCCCGCCTTCAGCGCCGTTTTGCGCGTTCCCTCCACGCCCAACGCGATCCCGTCAAATTCGGCCGGGCTTTTCGACCGATAGCCCACCGCGTACAGCCCGTCGACCACGACAACGCCGGAGTCGGGAAAGCCTTCCGTGCTTTCGACCGCCATCGACGCGTCGCCCTCCCGCGCGGTTTGGGTCAGGCGAGTCATGGCCGCATGCGCGAGATCGCACGTGCCGGACCAGTAGACCTTTGTGCCGTCGGGGCTGCCGTGGGCCTCAACATCATAGAGGTGCGACAGATCGCCTTCCATGGTCGCGGGCAAAACCATGCCGCTGAGCGTGTGGTTCAGGGGAGTCTGCTCGCCCGTTCGGACGTCCACGAGATCAATTTGCGTGTTGCTGAAATCGACGCAATAGCCCTTGTGGAGTCCGCACATTTGCGGGTCTTTGACGCGCTCGGCGGACAGGCATTCCCAGTCGGCGGGCCAGCCGGCGTCCCAGCGCCGTCCCATGAGGGGGCCGTCGCCCGAGACGAACCACTCGCCGCCGCCGCTCCAGTTGGTATGGGCCGCCAGCGCCGGATCGAACGCGCCGCTCAGGAAGCGGCCCTCCAGGTCGAGGAAGCCGTTATAGGGCAACAGGCGCTTCGCCCCGTCCGGCTCGAGGCGGTAGTTGTTTTTCTGGAGCGCGATGACCGGTTCGAAGGGGTGGCATTCCAGGCGCGGGCTGACCAGGTAGGGCAAGACCCGGAGTTCGCCGGTCTCCGTATCCAATCGGGTGAGGGGGCCTTCCTCCCCGCTGCTCTCGCTCATCGAGGCGAAGACAAAACGGTCGTCGGCGCTGACGGCCAGCGGCTCGCCGAACGCAGGATGAGCCACGGCGACCTGCCCGGTGTCCAGGTCCCACTTCAGGAGAGGTCCGAGGCCGGATCGGCCCCGCGGCGCGGACAAAAACGCCCAGTTGTGGCGCCAGGCCCAAATCCACCGGTCGAGGGCGACTCGCCGCGAGCGCTGAAGATGCAGATCGTAGAGGACTCGGCCCGTCTTGACGGTTCTGAACGGATCGCCGGTCGAGCGGGGGCAATACGTGAAGTGCACATAGCGCCCATCGGCCGAAAAGGGGTTCTTCTTCCAGTTGCCCTGGGCCGCGTCCCAATCGCGGCTGATCTGCCAGATCGCCGCGGCCTGCATGCCGGCCCGTGGCGGGATGATCGAGTAGGGGTCGTCGCGCCATTCCGCCAGTCCGAGCAAGACGCTCGGGTCGCTCGTCTCGGCCTCCGCCGCGGCGTCCAATGCAAGAGACGCGAGGAGTCCGAGAATCCATGGTGTTCTCATGGCGCGAATTTCCTTGAACGCATTCCGGAGTCTGTCCCTTGCCGGAACGGACGGAAAGGCGCGATCTCTTTGTCAAGGCTGAGCATGACTCAGGGATTCGAGCCGTGACAACCATCGATCGAAATGGGGGCAACGCGTCCGCATGGTCTGGAGTCCGATGTGACGAGCGATCAGTGGTCCCGCGCTGCCCTTGGCATCCAGGTATTCGGGAATCTCCCTGGCAATTCTCTTCGAAGGCGCGGTTTCAGGGCGGTCGTTAATTTCCTCCGGCGAGGAGAAGCCACGGGTCATGTCCGCGATCCGTCGCACGGCTGCTCTGCGGTCCGGGAAGGCCATCCGGATCTTCTCCGGGTCCGACAGGAGCAAAGTCTCGAATTCATGCAACTGAAGGTACGGGATGAATCGTGGATGGCCCACGTCGCGAAGGAATTCCCTCTCCAACAGTCCGATTCTGTCGTTTGGGTCGGACAACTGCCGCGCATCGTCGTAGCCCGGGAAG
>JAPLSS010000964.1 GCA_026398515.1 Candidatus Sumerlaeota bacterium
CGAACGACACGCAGGCGGTGTCTTCCACCGGCAAGCCCATCAGGCGCTTGCTCTCGCGGGCGTGCGCCTTGACGATCGGCCCGACGAGGTAGCGCACGAGATCGACGGAATGGGTCCCATTGTCGATGATGACCCCGCCGCCGGCGATCGCCGGATCGGAGTTCCAGCGCCCGCGCATGTCGACCTTGCCGTTGAACTGGTTTCGATAGAACTGCGCCTGGCCGATCACCCCCGAGGCGATCATGGCCTTGGCGCGGATCACGTCGTCGACGTAGCGGAACTTCGAGGCCATCATCAACATGCGGCCGCTCTGGCGCGCGACCCGTTGCATCGCCAGCGCGTCCTCCATGCACGTGGCGAACGGCTTCTCGCACAGCACGTGCACTCCGGCCTCGAGCAGCGCGCAGGCGGTGGGCCGGTGAAAGGCCGGCGGCGCGCAGACGATGGCGCCTTCGACCTTGGCCCCGCGGACGAAACTCTCCAGGTCCTCGAACGCCTTGGCCCCGCTGCGTTCGGCCGTGGCCGCCGCTGGTTCGGGCCGCGTGTCCATCACCGCCGCCAACCGCACGTTCGGACACTGCTCGATGGCCTGCACGTACGTTTGGCTGATGCGGCCGCAGCCGACCAGCCCCATCCGGAACTTGCGGTTCGCGTCCATGCGAGTCCCCTCGGTTGGTTTATCGTAGCGCGTTCGCCGCTTCCTTGACCACGCCGGCGATGTATTCGACGTCCTCTTCCGAGTACTTCTCATTCCACGGGAGAACGCAGACCTCGGCCAGCGCCTTGGCGGCGCCGGGATAGTCCTCGGGGCGGTACTCCACCGGCGGCAGCCCCGCGCGATGCGGGCCGCGGAACGGGAAGCCGCTCTTGCCGAACGTCACTTGGTCGCGCAGGATCTGGCACATGAACGCCGGCTTCTGAATGTAGCGCGGCGCGCACGCAATGCCCCGCTCGGCCAGGTAGCGCCCGAAGGCGTCGACGCCGCCGCGAATCACGTCCGGGTCGACGCGCACGCAATACTTCCAATACACGTGCTTGGAGTGCGCCGTGACTTTGGGGATCTGAACCCCGGGGACGCCCTCGAGCAACCGGTCCATGATCGCCGCCATCTGGACGCGCGCTTCGACCACCCTCTCGACTTTGCCCAACTGCCCCAGGACGACTGCCCCTTGCAGTTCGGTCATGCGGTAGTTCGGCGCGAGGAAGTAGTGGTCGGGCTTCGGGTCGCCATAGCCCCACGCCTTGTCGATGAACAGCGTCATGCGGCGCGAGTACGGCTCGATCGAGCGCGCGACGACGATGCCGCCTTCGCCGGAGGTCATGTGTTTGCCCTGCTGGAGGGAGAAGCAGCCGATGTCGCCGATCGTTCCCACCCGCTGCCCGCGATACTCGGCCCAGAACGCCTGGGCCGCGTCTTCGATCACCGGCAGGCTCTTCGAGGCGGCCAGTTCGAGGATCGGCTTCATGTCGCAGGGGTTGCCGAAGAGGTGGGTGACGATGATGGCGCGGGTGCGCGGCGTAATGTGCGGCTCGATGGTTTCGGCGGTGACGTTGTAGGTCAACCGAACTCGCGCACCGCTTTCCCCTTGGTGCAGGTCAAGACACCGGATTCCAGGACACGGCGGACGTTTTCCAACTCCTCGGGGCCGAACGTTCGCCCGCTGATGTTCATGTCGCTGGGCAAGGCTCGGACGGACGGCTTGGCGGTTTGGGTCGGGGTCATGGGGCGTGCCGCTCCTTCGCAGGGCGATGGGATGCCGCCTCAGCGCCTCTTGCTCGACGTGAATCCGGCGCCACGCGGGACGCGTCGGGCTTCAAGCAAGAACCGCGCTCGGATGAAAGCGGTTTGCGCTGCGCGCCGCCGCTTCCGGAAATCAAGTCTCGTCCTATCCACCGAGCGCCGTAACGGCTGTGGCGCACTTCTCCTGTCCTTCTCTTCGGACGGCTGGGACGATCCTTTAATTCATTCGTTATCCCAGTAGAAACAGGCCTGCCTTGCGCCTCGGCTCCGCACGGGAACCGCATCCGACGCAGGCCAGGCGGAGGTCGCAGTGACGGCTTCCGCCGTTGCAGTCGAGCGCCCCAAGGCGTCACTGCGAACTTGCCTTCGAGCCCGACTACTCCGCGCCTCTGGAGGCCATGGACCGCAACGGCCGCATGCGGACCTCGGTCGTCGTGAACACGATGCGGCCCATCAGGCCCAAATGGCCGAAAATCGTTCGCAACACGCGCATTTTCGATTGTCCGGCGCAGCGAACACCCAGCGAAACCGGATGTTCCACAATGAGGGCGCCGCGGGCCGCGGCGGCGAGCAGGATCTCCGTCACGGCAAGAAAACCGCGAGATCGGAAGAGCGCGGGATCCGCCCACGGGCGCCGGTAGACGCGGAAGAGACTGGTGTAGCAGTGCAGCTTGGCGGGATACAGCAGGCCGTACATGCGGCTGGCCGAGCGGCTGAGGAACAGCCGCCAGCCATTCTGGCGCGTTCGATTCAGCCGCGGATGGTAAGGGGAGCCGGTGACAATGTCGGCGCCCGACGACTCCAGCAGCTCGAACATCGCCGGCAGTTCTTCGGGCGCGTACGTGCAATCGCAATCCAGCGTGCCGACGGCGTCGCCCGTGGCCGCGCCGAAGCCGGTGGCCATCGCTGCGCCGACGCCGAAGTTGCGCTCGTGGCGCAGGACCGCCGTTTCGATCCCGTCCACCTGCGCGAAATGCTCCAACAGCCGGTCGTACGTGCGATCGGCGCTGCCGTCGTCGACCAGAAGCAATTGCACGGCCCACAAGGCCGTCATTTGCTCCAGGACCGGCAAAAGACGCGCGGCCAGGGCCGAAATCGCCTCTTCTTCGTTGAAACAGGGGACGATCAGACTGACGCGGCGGAATCGCCGAACGGATGCGCTCCCATGGCTCATGGCTGGCCCTCCATGGCAACCATTCTCAGCGGTTTCATGATTTTGCCTGAAAATAGCAGATCCCGTGCACATTGCAAGTACGAAATGAGGCAAAATCAAATGAACAGGGCGAGCGTGCGCGGCGCATCCCGGAGTTGTCCTGGCCGCGATCCCTCGGAACTCACGTCCAAAGGGCCGGGCGTCGTGTGGCGTAGGCTTTCCCGACGGCGCGGCTTCGTAGCCGGGATTGGGCAAAGCGCGGGCTGGAACGCCTGCGCCCCGAGAACCGCCGATGCGCGAGCAATCCGCCCTCCGGCCCAAAAGAGATTGTGAAGGCGACACGGCGCGTGTAGACTTCCGCCATCGTTCACTTCGCGGCGCACGACCTGGCAACCATGAGCGAGACCCCGCCCCACGCTGCTTCGCCCGGCCCGCCGACGGCCTCGCCCCCGCCCTCCGCCGCGCCGTCGCCAAAGCGCAAGCGCCTGCCCTGGTGGCTCCGTTTTCCGTTCTTCCTGCTTCTTTTGGCTCTTTTGAGCATCGGGATCTTGGCGGCGGGATGGTGGGCGTTGGAGCCGCTGGGCCAGTGGCGCCCGCGGC
Organism: Candidatus Sumerlaeota bacterium; assembly: GCA_026398515.1. Classification (GTDB taxonomy): domain Bacteria; phylum Sumerlaeota; class Sumerlaeia; order JAPLSS01; family JAPLSS01; genus JAPLSS01. The sequence goes on from JAPLSS010000964.1 coordinate 3,495, forward strand.
GCGAGAAGGTGGAGCGGATGGTGACGATTCCCCGCGGGGCTTCGCTGGAGAAGATCGCCCGGACCCTCCAGGAGCAGGGACTGGTCCCCCACTGGTCGCTGTTCGCCGCCTATGCCGTCCGCCACGGCATGGCCCGTCGGCTGGAGGCGGGGGTGTTTCTGCTTCACACGCAAATGTCTCTGGCCGAGCTGTGCGACGCCCTCTCGCGCGTGGCCGCGGCGCAAAAGTCGGTGACCATTCCCGAAGGGTTCACGCTCGCCGAGACCGCCCAGCGCCTCGTTTCCGCCGGGGCGATCCCCGCCGCGGAGGAATTCCTCCGCCTGGCCGCCGAGCCGGACATGACGCGCCTGGCCGGCTCGGAGAACGGCTCCGTCGAAGGGTTCCTCTTTCCCGACACCTACTTTTTCACCTCGGACGACGACGCCCGTTCCATCATGCTCCGCATGATCCGCACGTTCGACCTGCGCGCGCGGGACGCGCTCAGTTCCCCGACGCTGTGCCTGGGCCGCCCGCTGTCGCGCCGCGAGCTGGTCGCCCTGGCCTCGATGATCCAACGCGAAGCGCGCAACAACGGGGAGATGGCGAATATCAGTTCGGTCTACTACAACCGCATGGCCAAAGGGATCAAATTGCAGTGCGACGCCACCGTGCGGTACGCGCTGGGCATGTGGGACCATGCGCTGACCTTGGAGGATTTGAAGATCGACTCGCCGTACAACACCTATCGCTACGAGGGACTGCCTCCGGGGCCGATCTGCAATCCGGGTCTGGAGTCGCTGGCCGCCGCCGCCCATCCCGCGCAGACCGACTATTTGTTCTACGTCTACCGCGGCGACGGCGGGCACGAGTTCACCAAGACCTACGAGGAGCACGAAGCCGCCGTCCATGAGTTCATCAAGCCGGTCCTGCGCGCCAAGGAAATCAAGACCAAGCCGAAGAAATGAGGGGCGGCCCGCTTGGAGGGTCCGTTCGAAAACAGGCTTGAGGCGAGGCCTTTGAATCGCGGTTCTTTCCGAAAACCCATAGGACCCATAGGATCTGTATGTCCTATTATGTCCCACACTTGGCTGTCGCATCCCAACCTTCGGCCCCCTGCGGAGCATTTTCCCGGCGCGCCGGGCAGAAAACAGTTGACCCACCCCAGAGACCCTCTTATGAGAACAGCCCCGTATGCCGGGGTAGCTCAGTCGGTAGAGCAGGGGACTGAAAATCCCTGTGTCGGCGGTTCGACTCCGTCCTCCGGCACCATCGAAAACCCTTGAAAAACAAGGGTTTTGCGCAGGTTTCCTTGATTCCGCTTTTCCTTCGTTCCGGCGTGATTCGGGCTTGATTCCGTGCATGCGACTGGAAAGAATCTGGAAACTTCGACACGCCCCCGACTGGCTTCGGCTGGTCGGGGGCTTTCATCTGCCCGGTAATGGCCCTGCGGGGCCCGTGGCGGGGCTTTCGTCGAGCGAGGCGGCAAAGATTATTCGTTTTCGGCCCCGGCGGCCCGTGGCGATTCTGGCGGCCTACCTGGTCGGGGCGCCCCCCCCGGGCCCTCGCTCGGGCCGAAACACGATCCTGAAAGCCCGTAGGCGGCTTTGAGGGCGTTATCCCGGGCGCGACAGAAGATGAGTGAGAAACGGGGCCGGGGCCTTTTTCGAGGTTCCGGCCCTTTCGTTTTGCCCGTGGCGCTGGCGGCTTACAGGATTGAAGTCGAGAGAACAGAATGGCGGCGCTTGGGCGGTCTGAAATCGTTTGGCTAGGTGTCGGCCGTCCGCGCCGCCGAATCGCCTCTGTGATTCCGCCAGCGGCCTTCTTGGGCCGAATTCATCGTCAGTCTTTCCCGGCTTTCTTCCCTCGTTCGCGTCGGCTGGCTTTCTCTTCGGTCTCGCGGGGCGCGGCCTTCTCGCGTTTCAGGAGCGCCCTGACCGTTCCCGGATTCCAGGGGCGTCCGGTCCGCGTGGGGAGGCCTTCCTGATTGAGCATGAGGGCAATGTCGGCCATGCTGCGGCGCTCGCCTTTGCGGGACTTGCGATAGAGCTCTTTGATGCGGGCAAGGGTCTCCGATCATAAGCTACTTGAGGGGATGCCTTGAAGTTATGAGGAAAGCGTATGAGCACGGCTTGCCATGGGCTAATGGTCAACGCAAACAGCAGGGAGATATCGATCCCGTCGGTGCTCATCGACGGATCGCCCCTGAGCCGCCCGACCTTTCACAAAGAAGCCATCTATGGCACAGACGCCAATTCCAGTGAGATTACCCAGGACGAGGGTGACAGCGGAACGATTGTCCTCAAACCCTATTCCGTGAATCTCATTCGATTCTGATCCTCGGAACGCCGAAGTCCTTGGCGGCAATTCGGACGGACAAGTCGGACAGGTCAGACGACAGGCCGACAGGGACGTCGGCGCTCCCAGGCAAAGCGCTTGGAAAGCTGCGGCTCGGCGTCACGGCTGGCGGCCGGTCAGGGCTCCCGCGGTGGCCTTTGCCAGAAGTTCCATATTCGCGCCCGAGGCGCCTCCATCCGAAGCCTGGACGCGCGCCGGAGAATTGGGGCCAAGTCGATAGTCGCCGGCGTCGGGATTGGCAAATCCCGCGGCCTCGCGCGAGGGGAGGAACAGGTTGCCGGGCGGATAGTTCTTGCCGTCGACCCGCCCGCCGAGGATGACGTTGTGATCGAAGGTCCAGCCTTCGCAAAACGCGTCCAGGGCGACAACCCCCTCGCCCTTGCCGCTGCCGAACGCCCCATACTGGCCGCGCGTCGTCACGTTGTCACGAAAGACGAAGTTTCGCGCCACCTTGACCTTGTCGCCCAGGGTGATGAACGAATTCCCTTTTGCGCCGTGGAGCGCCGTGTTGTGTTCGATGACGAGATCCTCGGTGGGGCGCTTGGGCGAGATGATCTGAAACATCCGGCCATCGCCGCCCCAGCGCGCCCCATCGATATCTTCGAAGAGGTTGTTGTGGATCGCGATGCGTCGCGTCGGCTGGCTGGGGTGATTGTCGTCTTCGCCCAGGACCGAGACTCCGGACGCGCTGTGGCGCACAATGTTGTTGACGAAGGCGACGTCCTCGACCGCGCACCACGGTGCCTTGCCCCCCTGGTTGCGAACGGTGAAGAGGATCGCGAATCCCACCTGGGCGTGGCCCCAGCAGTTCTCGAAGACATTGCTTTCAATGAGGACTCGCCGGGCGTTTTTCAGCTCGAACAGGTTCTTGACCGTCCACTTCTTGCCGACGAATTCGGGCGCGCCGATACGCCATGACAAGGGCTTGAAGAAGTAATTGTGGCGCACCTCGATATCCGAGCAGACCAGGTTGGCTATCGAGGGGTCCGCGCCGCCAAAGCAGATGTTCTCGCCGGAGCCTTCCAGCCGGTTGTTCTCGATCTTGAAGGGGCCGGGGCCATTCCAACCGGCAATGGCCTGGGCGTCAGCTCCCTCTTCGTGGCAGTCGGAGATCCAGCAATTGGCGATCACGGTGCGGGCGCTGTTGAGGCCGATGCCGCGTCGAAGGGTTTGCTGCGGACTGCCGTGAAGGTAACAACGGTCAAAGATGATATCGCTCGGAACCTGAGCGTCCGACGTCTCGGCATTCCCCAGCAAGATCAGATTGTAATTATACGTCACGGAGGATTTCAGAGCGATCTCCAGGCCAACCAGGCGGTAGCGGGCGGCGGTCGACAGGGCCGTCAAAGCCGGATTAACGTTGGGCGTGACGAGCTTGGGCATTGCGGAGGCGTGAGCGGGCGTGACGCGTTCGCCTTCGGCCGGCAACGCGGGCGGCAGCGAGGCGCCGCGGATGGTGACCCATCCTGTTCCTGCCTTGTACGGGAGGGTGAAATTGCCTTCGTAGGTCGCTCCCGCCGGCAACACGATTTCGTCGCCTGGCGCGGCGGCGTTGATCGCGGTTTGCAGGTTGTCGCCCGGAGTCAGCGTTCGCGAAACGCCGCTGACAACACACGCGGCCGGCTTCGTCTCCAGCCACACGCGCGGCGCTTTTGGCAACGCCGCGGCGGCCGACGCCAGACGGGCGAGTCCGAGCAGGCAGCCGATCAGGGCCGACCGGTTGGCGATTTGCAGCAGTTTCATGGCATTCCTCCGTTGTTGAGGACAGACGCCTCAGTGCTTACGGCGCGTGAGCCCGTCGATGGCGAGCGGGCGAATGACCATGCCCGCGAGCCGATGGAGCTGTCGCCCAGCGGCGCGAAGCGGGCAAGGCCCATGTCGGCGCCGCCTTTCAAAGCCGATTGCGCGGCCGCGTGCAGCGGAAAGTTGGGCGACTGCGTCTGACCGGCGAAGTAGAGGTTGCCCGCCGAATCCGCCGCGGTGTCGCGGGCGCTGTCGCTGCCGCTTCCGCCCCAGTAGGTGGCGTAGAGCGCCGTGGATAGATCGTTGGAGACCTTGACAAGATAGCCGTCGGTCCAGTCGCCATTGGCGGGTTGCAGCGCCGTCGCAGTGACAGGGAAGTCGGTGGAGTTCGTGTTTCCGCTGATGATGATCTCGCTGGCCGGCGTCACGGCGATTCCTTCGGTGATCTCCGAGCCGCTTCCGCCCAAAAGGGTGCTGGCGACAAGCGAGCCCGTAGGCGAGAACTTGGAGACAAAGGTGTCGCTGCCTCCTTTCAGGACAGTCTGAAAGGCCCCGGGCATGGTGGGAAAGTCGGGCGAATTGGTGAAACAGGAGACATACGCGTTGCCGTGGGAGTCGATTTCGAGACTGTGCGTGCCAAGGAACTCGCCGCCCGATCCGCCCAGGCAAGTCCCATAGACCAAGCCGGATCCATCGGGTGTGAGTTTCGCGAGGTAGTAATCGTCCTTGCCCGCGCGCGGGCGGGCCACTCCAGCGGGCAGGAGGGGAATGTCGTCGGATTTCGTCGAAGTCAGGGCATAGACATAGCCGTCGGCGTCGACGCGCACGGAACCTGCGCCCGAATCGTCGCCGGAGCCGCCAAGATACGTCGCCCACAGGACGCGCGAACCATCGCTTTTGACCTTGATGAGGACAAAATCCTTCCCGCCGCGCGGGGTCTTCTGGTAGGCGTTGGCGAACCACTGGGCGGGCATGGCCTGCTGGCCCGAGGCCGGGTCCCACGCTGACGTGACATAGATATCCCCGTGCGAGTCCATCGTCATGTCGCGGTGCTCGTAGTATGAGCCGCAGTAGCTCAGCCACACGAGATCCGATCCGTCGGGCTTAATCTTGGCGATGAACGAACAGGCGGGCGCGCTGATGTTTGGCGGGTGATGCCCAATGAAGTCGGGCTGGAACACGCCCGCGGTGACGGGCAGTCCGTCGGCCCCGACGCCCGCTACATAGACATAGCCGGCCGAATCGACACGAAGGGAAAAGCCTTTCGCCCCCCCTGCCGTCGCGCAGATCACGGTCGACCAGACGATCTGGCCTTGCGGAGTCCATTTCTGCACGAAG
>JAPLSS010000364.1 GCA_026398515.1 Candidatus Sumerlaeota bacterium
CGTCGGAGCGACGTGGGCTGACGTGACTCCGACCGGCGGAGGGAGCTGGAGCCTTTCCGCTTCCTCTGTCTACTTCCTGGACCATGGAGTGACCGGCGTGGACGTGGCCAACGGTCCTTTTGACGCCGATGCGACCGTCAACTTCAGCGGCGACACCCGGTTGACCCAGCCCTCGGTTTCCGCGCCGTTCTCCCTTCTCAACCCGGCCGGCGACTTTTTGCCCACGTACAGCGAGGGCCAGTCGCTCACTCTTCAGTTCCGCTACGCGCCGTCCGCGAATGACGGCTCGGTCGCCACCCAGCCGGCCGCAATCAACGCCGCCGCCGGAACGCCCGCCTCCCGGATGGTCCAACTGAACGGCCAGACGCTGACAGCGGCCACCATCGCCCAATTCCGCGCGGAGGCCGAAGGCGGAACAGCGGGGACTACGAAATACAAACTGACCGGCACGGTGTCTTCCAACTCCATCCAGCCGCCCCGCAACACGCTCAGCATTCAGGACCGCGCGGACGGGAACGCGGCCACCCGAGGCGTGATCGTCGACGACGCCCTGGGGACCGGCAAAGGCGCCGGCGCTCTGCCCGACGTCGGCGACACCCTCGTCGTGTGCGGCTCGGCTGCCAACTACCACGGTCTTTGGCAACTCGCGGTGGATCGCCCCTACGAGATCGGCGGCGGCGGCGCGGCCCTCGCGCCCGTGCCCCTCCCCAACTCGCTGGCCCTGACCGACACCGTCGAAGGCGTGCTCGTGCGCCTCGTCAACGCCGCCATCGCCGCCGGGACGTACACGGCGCCCGTCGGCATCGCCGCCAACGATGGGCGGGATTTCACCATTCGGCTGCAGACCGGCGCCGCGTTTTCCTTCACCAGCGCCGGCGGGGTGTACCGCGTGCTCGGCATTGGCGGACAATACGATCCCGCCGGCAACCCGCTGGCCGGGGGCGGCGGCTACGAACTCTTGCCGCGAAGCGAGTCGGATTTCGTGCAAACCACCGGCGTCTCCCATTGGCAGCGCTACTGAGCGTCGGGCCCGGAATCGGACTTTGGCGGCGCTCTCCGAGGACGAACGAACATGACATCCGAATCCAAGCCTTTTCGAATTCCGTGGGTTCCGGTTGGCGTCTACTGCCTGCTGGCGGTCGGCATCGGCGTGGCGGGCCACCTGTATTATGATTATCAGGTCGCCGGCATCCGAAAGCTCCGCGAGGACGAGTTGGCCACCGTCGCGGACCTGAAGGTCAAGCAGATCGCCGACTGGCGGAAAGACCAGTTGGACGACGCCAACGCGATCCAGGCGAACCCGTTCATTCGGCGGGGCGTTCAGGAACTCCTCAGGGACCCGGCGTCGACGGCCTCCAAGGGCGATCTTTTAGCCTGGATGGCTTCCCGGCGGAAGATGCTCGGCTATCGCAGCGTTTTTCTGTTGGACGCCGGCGCCCACGGCGTGTTGTCGCAAGCGCCACCGGGCGAGGAGATCGACGACTTCGCGGTTTCCCTCGCCCGGGAAGCCATGCGGGAGCGAAAGGCCATCCTCTCCGATCTCCGCCGAAGCGCGCCCGGCAGCCCGGTGGAGATTGATGTGGCGGCCCCGTTATACGCGTCGGAGGCGGACGGCAGCGCCGGACTGGGCGCCATTCTGTTGCGGAGCGACCCCTACCAGTTCCTCCTTCCTTTGGTGGAGTCCTGGCCCACTCCCAGCCGCACCGCCGAGACGATGCTCGTCCGGCGGGAAGGCGACAGCGTGTTGTTTCTCAGCGACGTGCGCCACCAAAGCGGCACGGCGCTGACGTTGCGGCTCCCGCTTGGGCAAGAGCGTCTGCCGGCGGCGATGGCGGCGCAAGGGTTCGAAGGGTTCGTCGATGGGATCGACTATCGCGGCGTGGACATCCTGGCGGCATGCCGGGCGATCTCCGATTCGCCCTGGTTTCTGGTGGCCAAGATCGACGCCGACGAAGTCTTCGCCCCCATGCGGCGGGAAGCCACGACCGTCTCGGTGGTGGTCGCTCTCCTCCTGCTGACCGCCGGGTTGGCCCTGGGCCTGGTCTGGCGGCAGCAGGCGGAAAAGGCATTGCGATCGGCTTCGCACTACGCCCGCAGCCTGGTCGAGGCCAGCCTCGACCCGCTAGTCACCATCAGCCCCGAAGGCAAGATCACCGACGTCAACCAGGCCACGGAACAGGCGAGCGGCGTCCCGCGCGAGCGCCTCATCGGCCGCAATTTCTCGGACTATTTCACCGAGCCGGACAAGGCCAACGAAGGATATCAGACGGTGTTGCGCGAGGGGTTCGTCCGGGACTACCCGCTGACGATCCGTCACGCTTCGGGAAGCACGATTGACGTGCTGTACAACGCCACCGTCTACCGCAACGAGGCGGGGAAGATCCAGGGGGTGTTCGCCGCGGCGCGCGACATCACCGAGCGCAAACGCGCGGAGGAGGAGGTCCGGCGCTTGAACGCCGAACTCGAACAGCGCGTCATCGAGCGCACCGCCCAGTTGGAGGCCGCCAACAAGGAGCTGGAGGCGTTCTCCTATACCGTGTCGCACGACCTGCGGGCACCGCTGCGGGCCATGGACGGGTTCTCGCGCATCCTGCTGGACGAGCACGGCCCGGCCCTTCCGGACGAGGCCCGGCGCTGCCTCCAAATCGTGCGACAGAACGCGCAGCAAATGGGCGAACTGATCAACGATCTGCTGGCGTTCTCTCGTCTCGGCCGCCAGGCCCTCGCCAAGACGACCGTCGACGTGGCGGACCTCGCCCAGGCCGCGTTCGAGGATTTGCGCGCGGAGAGGCAAGGACGCGAAGTGGAGCTCGTCGTGGGCGCCCTGCCTCCCTGCCGGGCCGATCCGACGCTGCTAAAACTGGTTCTGACGAATCTCCTTTCGAATGCGCTGAAGTTCTCTTCTGGGCGGGACAGGCCGCGAATCGAGATCGGTTTTCAAGCGGGGGAGGCGGGAGGGTCGTATTATGTGAAAGACAACGGGGTCGGGTTCGACATGCGCTATGCCGACAAACTGTTCGGCGTGTTCCAGCGCCTGCACCGCGCCGAGGAGTACGAAGGCACGGGCGTGGGCCTGGCCATCGTCCAACGCATCGTCCATCGCCACGGCGGACGCGTGTGGGCGGAATCGGAGCCCGACAAGAGGGCGACGTTTTATTTCACTCTCTAGGAGCCTGTCGGAAAACTCGCCGGTCGGGCAAAGATTTTCTTGGGTAAAATCTATATTGGCATGATAATAGCGTGCTTGACAATCGTGCTATACTGGTTCCATGAAAACCTCGACACGCTACCAACCCTGGGAGCCG
>JAPLSS010000660.1 GCA_026398515.1 Candidatus Sumerlaeota bacterium
CCTGGTTGGAGACAACGACCACCGGCAGCCCGCGGTCGTTGAGGCGCCGGATCGCCCGCGCCACGCCCGGCAGAAGCCGCGCCTGGTCGGGCCGAACGACGACATCCTCCCTCTCGAGGGTGATCGTGCCGTCGCGATCGAGAAACACGGCGGGGCGGGCGGGCGTCGCGGGCTTCATGGCGATTCCATCTCAAGGTCGCATCAGAAACATCGCGATTTTCCTTCCACAACGCAATCGCCGAATCGCGACGCTCTCGGGCCGATAGAAGCAGTTCATGTTCCCCTTCGGGGAATACGGCGGATCCCCTTCGGAGAATACGCTAGGCGCCTCGCCCGTAAGTTAGCGCCATTGACGACCGCCCCTTTGACTTCGGCAAGCTCCGTCGAGTTGCGGACCAGCCCCGCGCGAAAAGAAACGTTGCTCTTTCCACCAAGGCGGGGGATAAGAAACGGAGCCTGGAACGCCCGCGCCCGGTCGCAGCGATGCGCGCGTTGCCGCGGTCCTGTCCGGGCCGACTCCCCGCAAGGATTTCCCGATCATGCCCAAAGGCTACCTGTGCCTCGTCCTTCACGCGCACCTTCCCTACGTGCGCCATCCGGAGTACGAGGATTTCCTGGAGGAAGACTGGCTCTACGAGGCGATCACCGAGACCTACATCCCGCTGATCCACGTGCTGGAGGGCTTCGAACGCGACGGCGTCGGGTATCGCCTGACGATGTCGCTCACCCCGCCTCTGTGCGAGATGCTGGCCGACGATCTGCTGCAATCGCGCTACGTCCGCCACCTCGAGCGCCTGATCGAATTGGCGGAGAAGGAAGTCCACCGCACCCGGTTCGAGCCGGCGTTCCAGCCGACGGCGAAGATGTACCTGCGCAAGTTCCGCGCCTGTCGCGAGACGTTCGTCGACCACTACAAGCGCAACCTGGTGACAGCCTTCCGCTCGTTTCAACAAACCGGCCGGTTGGAGATCCTCACCTGCGGCGCCACGCACGCGTTTCTGCCCCTGCTGTCGGTCAACCACTGGGCGGTGCGCGCGCAGATTCAGGTCGCCCGCGACAACTACCAGGCCCATTTCGGGCGCCCGCCGCAGGGCATGTGGAACGGCGAATGCGGCTACTACCCCGGCCTGGACAACCTATTGGCCGAAGCCGGCCTGCGCTACTTCTTCGTCGATACTCACGGCGTCCTCTACGCCGACCGCCGGCCGCGCTACGGCATCTTCGCCCCGCTGTTCTGCCCCAGCGGGGTGGCCGCCTTTGGGCGCGACGTGGAATCGTCGAAATCGGTCTGGAGCGCCGTCGAGGGCTACCCCGGCGACCCATGGTACCGGGAGTTCTACCGCGACATCGGCTTCGATCTGGATTTGGACTACATCGGCCCCTACATCCACGAAAGCGGCATCCGCATCAACACGGGCATCAAGTATTACCGCATCACCAAGCCCGGCCTGGAGGGCAAGGAGCCGTACGATCCGCGCCGCGCGCTGGATCAGGCGGCCGACCACGCCGGCAACTTCATGTACAACCGCCAGGCGCAGGTGCGCTACCTGAGCGACCTGATGGACCGTCCGCCGATCGTCGTCGCGCCGTACGACGCCGAGTTGTTCGGCCACTGGTGGTACGAGGGGCCGAACTTTCTGGATTTCCTGTTCCGCAAGATCTGCTACGACCAGGACGAGCTCGAGGCCATCACCCCGATGCAGTACCTCGAACGCCATCCCGTCAACCAGACCGCCACGCCTTCCTATTCGAGCTGGGGCTGGAAAGGCTACGCGGAGTTCTGGCTGTGCGGCGCCAACGACTGGGTCTATCCCCACCTGCACGAGGCGGCCGACCGCATGGTCGAACTGGCCGACCGGTTCCGCCATGAAGCGGACCCGTTGCGCGTGCGCGCCCTGAATCAGGCCGCGCGCGAAACGCTGCTGGCGCAATCCAGCGACTGGGCGTTCATCCTGAGGACGGGCACGGTCGTGCCGTACGCCGAGCGGCGCACGCGCGAGCACCTGCTGCGCTTCCACGACCTCTATGAAATGCTCCAGAGCGGCCAAATCGACGGCATTCGGCTCATGGAACTGGAGCAGCGCGACAGCATCTTCCGCGAGATCGACTTCCGCCACTTCGCCCCGGTGGCGTAGGCTTTCCAGCCTGCGCATGTTCGAACCGCCGCTGTACGCCGGTGCGCGTAGGCTGCAATGCTTTGCCCACTGCCGGAGTCTCGCTTGAAGTATGGAGTCCCGCCTTCAGGCGGTTCGTCAGCGGAATGCCCCAAGCCGCGCTGAAGCTCGAAATCGCACATTC
>JAPLSS010000510.1 GCA_026398515.1 Candidatus Sumerlaeota bacterium
ACGTTATGAAAAAACTCCTTCAGGTGCTCGGCGCGCACGGCGATGCGATCCGCCAGTTGCTCGCCCTCGGGGCTGAGGTGCAGCATGCGGTGCTCGTCCTCGGCGACCAGCCCGCGCGACTTCAATTGCTTGAGGCTCTGCGAGGCGCTGCCCTTGGTGATGCCGAGTTTTTCGGCGATGTCGGAGACGCGCGCGTAGCCCCACTGTGCGGCCAGTTCGCGAATGGCCAACAGATAGTGGGCCACGCTGTGCGAGACCTCGTTGTCGTCGAATTCCTTCCACGTTTCCATGCGTCGATGCCAACTCCGAATCTGGCGCGCCCGCGGCGAACGCTCACGGCATGTTCGGCCTATTGGCGGCGGAGGTCAAGCGCGCCGGGGTGAGAAGGCCTTCGGGCGGTTCCTGGGAGCGCCGACGTCCTCGTCGGCAAGAGCGTGTCAGATTGCAATGCATTGCCGACGAGGACGTCGGCGCTCCCAGGAACCGCTCGAAGGCTTGACTACGAACGCTGCGGCTGCTTCTTGCGGCGGCGCTTGATCTCCGGCGCCTGGACGATGCACGTGCCGAGCACCTTGGCCGCCTGCTTGAGCATGGCCGACAGGTTGCGGTGGAATTCGGGCGTCGCCTCGCCGACTTCGGGGAAGCCCGCCTCGGTCGCTTTCACCCGGCCCCAGTTCTGGAACAGGCGGCCCCAGTCGCTCGCCAGGCACTCCCGCATCGTCGAGCGGCTGTAGCGCGGATACCAGAACATGTCGTGGTAGAGGACGCTGGCGATATAGGCCCACGGCGCCAGCCACGTCTTCAGCGACCACTCGAGCGGGCGCTTCAGCGGCCCCCAGTAAATCCTGTGCTGCATGCGGCTGGCGAAGGTCATTTTCTGGAACGGGCCGGCGAAATGCCAATTCTCCGCGGCCGCCTCCGCGTCGCCGACGAGTTCGATCTCGCGCGGGTCGCCGCACCCCAGGCCCGCCTCGTGCGCCAGGCGGATATACGTGCAGTCGCGCAACGGATCGAAACCCATCAGGCGCGCCGCCGCGGCGTCGATGGCGACCTGGTCTGCCGAAGCCAGGATGACGTTCTTCACGTGCGGGATCATGCAGCGCGGCCCCGGGCCGTCGCCGGCGAACGTGCCGTCCATCACGGCGAACAGCCCGCGATGGATCTTCTTCTGAATCATCAGCAGGTCGACCAGCGTTTCGTGGATCACCGGATGCGTCCAGTGGCGATGCTCGTTGAGCAGGCCGCCGAAGGCGTTCTTCATCGCGCCCGTCGTGGTGGTGAAGACGTGCGTCTTGACCGTCGGCAGATGGAGGATGTTCTCGCCGAGGAAGCGCTTGGGGATGGAAAACCCCTTGGGATAGACCTGGTTCAGGCACAGGAACTTCTTGGTCAGATCGCCGACCGCGTCGCGGATGTCGATCCACTCTTCGCCTTCGTACAGGTGGACGTTTCGCAAACCGTACGCGTTGACCACGTCGAGTTGCTTGTTCTCGCGTTCGCCGAGATGGGCGTCGATGACGACGGTGCGGTTATGGCAGGCGTGGATCAGGTCCTGATGGAAGCCGTCGGCCAGCATCGCGCGAATGACGCCGTCCATCTGCCACGGCGTGGTCGAACTGGCGGGGAAGAAAAAATGCCAGGAGATGTTGATCTTGAGCGCCGTGTCGGCGCTGCGGTCGAGGGCTTGCTGGTATTCGGCCAGGTTCAACAGTTCGTGGTAGTCCGACCGCACCGACTCGGGCTTGGTTCTCAAAACGGCGACCTTGGATTTAGGCACGATCGATCCTCCGGGACTATCATCCTGGAGGATACGCTTTGTGGACAGAAAACGTCTATGCCAAAGGAGGGAAAGTTGGATCTTGGAGCGCGGACGGCCTCGTCGGCCATCCATTCCACTGGCGCCGTTCATCCCGTTTCCGGGCGAGCCCACCCGCGATCAATCGACGTTCGCCTCGCTCAATTCCGCTTCAACGGCCTGAAAACACCCTTTTAGGAACCCCAGCGTCTCCACAATCTCCGGCAAATCTGGGCGCCAATCAGACCATGATTCGAGCGATGGAACGTGCACTTGCACCTGGATCCCGTTATGTTCGCCCAACAGACGTTCTTCCCACGGGTACTCCGGGTTTGGCGCGCCGACGCCTTCAGGGGCTAGACTTGCTATCCTCTTTGCGACGGGGGTCAAGCGTTTCAGGAATCTCTTGAACGCCTTGGTGTCGTCCCCGAAATTGCAGGCCCGGCTTAGCGCCACGAATTTGTCCGCCTCCAACACGAAGCTCTTAAAGGCGGAATGATCAAGCTTCGGCGGCGTCGTTCCGCTTGACAGAAGACCCTTCGCTAGTTTCTCCGCCGCCATCTGCAAGTAGTGCAGCCGGTGGCACATCTCGACTTCGTCCATCATGGCGCCAAGGCAAAGGAACACGCGGTAATCCGAAAGAGCCTGGGCCAGAAGGCCGGTTCTCCAGTTCCAGCTCATCACGTGGTTCTCCTTGCCTTGCGCGAACGCTTCGACCAGATTCGTTTGGCTTCGTCCCAAGAGCACCAACCGTCCGGAAGCTCCAAGCGTTCCTTGTCATCCGGGCGAATCACGGCGATGGCGACCCAGTACAGAGGATAGCCCCGAAAAGGACCAAACCGATAGGCAGGCAATTTGCCCTCATGCGGCATGGTCGTCGGATCGATCTCGACCAGTCGGATCTCATTTTCGCTTTCATCGGGAAAGAGCCATACTTCTTCGATCCGGTAAGACTCGAGCGCCGCATGCTCCTGCGCCATTCGCCGAGCCTCTTTTTCATACTCGCTTATCGTGACAGGCATGTTCATCGCTCTCCGTTATCCTGCTGAATGGCAGCTTCAAGGAATTGAAATCCTGGATTTTCATTGTCTTGCCTCTGGCTCCGCATGTCAAGCAGACGGGCATCCGCCGCATGGTAGGCAAGAGGACGCCTCGCCCTTCACGACTCCACAATGCGTTTGCCTTCGAGCGAATCGAGGACCTGCATCAGCCGCCGTTCGGCTTTGCGCCGGCCGCGCAATTCGAGCAAGAGCGCGCGCCACTCGGCCTCGCGATTCGTCTTTTGGTAGACCGCTCGCATCTTGCGCAAATGGACCGCCGCTTCCTGATACGCGGCGGGCGCAACGGGTTATTTGCGGGTCAGACCTTGCGGCGAGACGATGGTGTTGGTCACGGCTTCGAGTTCGGCGAGAATTCCGTCGACGCGCTCGCGCGCCCGGGGGTTGGCCCCCAGCTGCTCGCGGGCCTCTTTCAGCATTAGCATGCCCAATCGGAGAAACGAATCCGCTTTGTGATTCATTGAAGTATCCTCCCTGTGGGGGCGCCGGTCAGACTCCAGGGGAACACCTTCCGGGAGATCCATCGGCCAGCCGCTCAGCGACGCGCCACCCGCGGCAATCGGGCTGTGGAAGCGCTGTTTCGACGCTGTAAGCGGGCCAGTCATCTCGGTTTGTCTCTCCTCGTCATTTTCTCCTTTATCGTCATCCTCATGTGGAGAACTTAGAGCAAACCGTGTGCCAAATCAGTCTCGCTTGCGACATCAGATTGCCCCCTCGGACGGATTCTCCCCGCCCCGCAACCGGTCGACGACTTCCCGGACGATCTCGGGGTCGAACCCGCGTCGGAGAAGGTAGTCAGAGACCTTACGACGTTGCTCCTGAAGGGGACGGTTGCCAAGGCGCTCCAAGCGCTTGCGCGCCAACGCTTCGGCCTCGCGCGCCTGCCACCGCGGATCGCGCAACGATTGCAACTCATCGGACAGAAGCTCCGCCGAAACGCCGCGCGCCGCCAGTTCGGCTTCCACGCGGCGCGGCCCGGTCTTCGATTTTGCCCCTCGCGCTTCCTGGCGTCGAACCACCCGCCGGTCTTCCAGCAACCCCTCGGCGCGCAACGTGTCCAGGGCGCGCGAGATCGTCGCGGCGTCGAACCGGCCTTGCCCCAGCCGGCGCAGGATCTCCTTCTCCGTTCGGGGTTGGCGAACCGAAAAGTTGACCGCCATGCGCCGCGCCCGGACGAACGCGTCCTCGGCCTCAATTCGGCAAATGGCCTCCTCGTCGAGCGCGTCCCCCGTTTTCAATCCGAACCGCACCACAACCTCGGCGTCCACAACCCTCCACGTCTCGCCGTCGAGGTCGATCTCCAGGTCGGTCTTCCGGCGTTTCAGCGGGCGGATCGCGGTTACGAGGCGCATTGGATCAGGACCTTGGGTTCGCGGGCGGCCGCCTCAAGGGCGGCGGCGGTTTCCGCGAGAGGGTGAATCGACCCGATCAAGGAAGCCAAATCGATTTTTCGAGCGCGTATAAAGCGAATCGCCTCGGGGAACGGGCCGCAACGGCTCCCTTGCAAACGGATTTCGTCGACGACGAGCTGGGTCAAATCGGTTTTGCATGCGGGAAGGCCCGGCGTGGACTTCAGCGCGATGGTTCCGCGCGGGCGAACGAGGCGCGCGGCCAGCGCAAGCCCTCGCGGCGAGGCGGTCGATTCGACGACGTAATCGGCGCCCAAACCGCCGGTTCTTCGACGAATCTCGGCAACGGCGTGGTCTTCGTTGGCGGCGCTGACGAGCGCTTCGCAATACGGCGCATACGGCGCGGCGCGCTCCAGTTTGTCTGGGGAACGGCTCACGCCGAGGACCCGCGCCCCGAGCCCCTTGGCCACCGCCGCGACGAGCAACCCCAACCGCCCCACGCCCAGCACGACGACCCACGGCGGGCCGTTCAGAGGGAACCCCTCCGCGCCGCGACGGCCCAACGGACCCATTTCGAACGTCTGCAGCGCCGCGGCGACGGGTTCAACGAACACCGCCTCGCGATCCGAGACGCCCTGCGGAAGGAGATGCGCGTTGGCGGCCGGGACGACGACTTCGGTGGCGAACGCGCCGTCGCATGCGACGATGCCCAGGACGGTGCGGCGTTGGCAATGCCGCGGAATGCGACGGCGGCACGCTTCGCAGGGGTCCGCCTCGCCGCGGGCCAGGCAGGTGTTGTTGATCTCCGCGACGACCCGGCAGCCGACCCATTCGGGGGCCGTCTCCGCGCCGACCTCGACGATCCGGCCCGAGAACTCATGCCCCGGGACCAGCGGCAGGGGAACCGCGTAGTCGCCCTTGTAGATCGCCAGATCGGTGCCGCAGACCCCGGCGAACGCCACGGCGATCCGCGCCTCCCGCGGCCCCAGCGGCCGCGGCGGGCGGTCTTGAATCTCTATCCGGCGGGGAGAGGTTAGAACCGCGTGAGTCGGCATGGTTCAGCCGCCTTTGCTGAGGCTTGCACAAGCAATGTCCCATTGATCTTCTCAGAAAGCCGCACAGATTAGGCGAATTTTGAACCCTCGTGGGACATTACTTATGCAAGCCTCATTATCGGCATAGGCTTTCCAGCCTGCGCCGCAAGAAATCCGGACGGGACAACGCGCAGGCTGGAAAGCCTGCGCCACAAACAGCGCACATGCCCAGAGTCCAACAGCCGCCTCTCATACCGGGGTTTTCTTATTGCGTCTTGGCGGTCGGCCCCGGTTTCGCCGTCGCGCCGGGCTTGGCTGTCGGGCCAGGCTTGGCTGTGGCGCCCGCCTTGGCGGTCGACCCAGGCTTGGCCGTCGGCGCAGCCTTGGGAGCGGCTTTCGGCGCCGGACGGCTCGTCGCCGCCTTCTCCAGCGCCCAATCGTCCGTGCGGAATGGCGCGGCCGGCAGGCCTTCTTTGTTATACAGCGCGCATTCGGGAAACGCCGCCCACGCGTAGCGCACGGCCGCCGGCTTCTCGACCTGGGGGCTGGAAACGACCACGGTGTCCGCGGCCTGCCCTGAGCCTGCC
>JAPLSS010000802.1 GCA_026398515.1 Candidatus Sumerlaeota bacterium
CCTCAACCCCGACGGAGTGAAATGGACCGAGGCGGTGGCTTGCCGTGGCGAAGGCGTCAAGGAAACGCTCAAGTTGATCTCGGCGCTCGTCATGGAGAAGGTTTCGTTGAAGTGTAGGCCCGAAGAGCCGGTCGCCCGTCCGCCGTCTGTCGCGGCGCCAACTCTGAGGGCGGCTCCCGTCGCGGGGGAGGGGGCGGCGAAATCCAATGACCGCGCGGCGGCGCCGGTCGCTCCCCTGCCCGCTCCGGCCCCCGTTGCGGCGCGGCCCGCCGCTTCGGCGAAACCGAGCCGGTTGGCCATCCGCCAGCGATGCGACGTGTTCTGGAGAGGCATGCGAATCGGAACCGCGTCGCTGGAACTGACAGACCGCATCAACGTCGATGGGCGCGGCGAATACCAATTGGCGGAGAACAGCCGGTTGCTGCGGGTGTTCTCGCGCATCGCTTTGCGCATGCTCGACTATGGCGGCGAAGGCGTTCAAACGATGGACAGCGGCAACGTCGGCGTGTACGTCTTTCATGAATCGGCCCGGTCGACGTCGAACGGCGCCGGAGTCGATGTCTGGGTCTACAGGAGCGAGGAGCAATGGCTGTACGCGCGGCGAAAGGCGCTGGGAGGCAACGTCGTCTACGCGCCCGCGGGAAGCGGCGGCGCGGCGCTGCCGGACTGGACCAAAGCGCTCAGCGCGTGAGCGCCGCGGTTCGCGACGACAAGAGGCATCGAAACGAATCTCCAGAGAGGTTGGACCGATGGCGCTAACCATGTCCGTGGACGAAGCCGCCATGCTCAGCGAGGCGCTGGACGAGCTGTTGAAGCACGCCGAGGGCTTGTGCACGCTGGTGATCGACCAGAACGGCAAGTGCCTGGCGCGCCGGGGCTTGACCCGCACGATCGATTGCGACGCGCTGGCCGCGCTCGTCGCCGGCTCGTTCGCTTCGACGCGCGCGATCGCCAAGATGGTCGGCGAAAGCGAATTCACCGTTCTATTCCACCAGGGCGAAAAGGAGCACATTCATAACAGCCTGGTGGACGACGACACGATTCTGACCGTCCTGTTCGACGACCGCACGACGGTGGGCATGGTGCGCTTGTGCAGCAAGGAGGCGGCGAAGAAGATCCGCACCATCCTCAGCCAGGCGCGCTGCCGCACGTCCGAGCCGCCCGACGAGGCCTCGTCGCGCGAGGCCGCCACGGAAACCGGACATCGCATCGACGACATTTTTGGGAAAGGTTGAGGTTCAAGTTCGGAGTGCGCCCTTCAGGTCGTATATGTCCTAGAAGTCCTATACGACCGGAAGGCCGCGCTACAAACTGAGATAAGAGCCGCCCATGGAACTCGAAGGCCGCCTGACCGCATTCCCTCTGCCGGAAGTCCTACAGTTTCTCGCCCAGGGGAAACTGACCGGGATTCTTTCGGTCACGCAGGAAACCATAGAAGTTCACCTGGAAATCCGGGAAGGAAAGATCATCAGTTCCTCGTCGGTCGACCGGCCGAATCGGCTGGGCGAAATGCTCGTGCGTCGCGGCGTGATTCCGCGCAGCGACGTGGAGGACGCGCTGCGCTCGCAGCGCGAAGAGAACCGCGGGCGGATGATCGGCGAAATCCTTATCGAGCGCGGCCTGACCACCGAGGAGCAGTTGCACAACACGATCCGATTGCAGATGGAGGAAGAGATCTGGGAACTGTTCGAATGGCGCGAGGGCGAGTTCAAGTTTCAGCATTGCCCGACCTCGGAAAAACGCCCGATGGCCGCGGAGATCGAGATCGAACCGCTGTTGCTCGAGGGCTCGCAGCGGTCGGATGAGTGGCAGCACATCGTCCGGGTGGTTCCCGACGACAGCGTCGTCTTCGGCGTCGCGTGGCCGGGCCGGGACAATGCGAAGGAACTGCGGCTGCCGGCCCGAGAATGGGAAGTGCTGCGGCTGCTCAATGGACGCTACACGGTCGGCTCGATCATCGCCCGCACCGGCTTCGGCACCTTCGAGACGTATCGCAGCCTGAGCAATCTGGCTTCGGCGGGGCTGGTCCTCCGATGCGCGGCGAAAGAGGCCGCCGAAGGGCAACGGTCCGCCGCCGCGGATTCGCCGCCCGCCGCGGCTCCCTCGCCGGCGTCCAACGGCGGACGCGAAGCGCGCGCGGAATCCAGCCGCGCCGCGGCGGGGAAGCGATGGCGGATCGGCGGACTCCTCTCGCGCAAACGCGAGGAAGAGGAAAAAAAGGGACCCTCGGCGGCGACGCCCGCGCCTCAAGAGGCCGTCACGGCGGCGACGCCCGTCGGCCTGGCGGCGGCGCTCATCAATGAACTAGTGGCGGCGCTGACGGCCAACGCGGAGTTCGCCGCCGGGGAGGCCGACCGCACACTGCTGGAAGACCTGTGGACGCCGATTGTCAACGTCTGCCCGAAGGCGGATCTGGTGCGCGTCGAGGGAGGGCGCCTCCAGGCCGGCGAGTTTGAGGGCTTCGCGACGATGCTGGGCCAGGAGAGCGCGTTGCGCAGCTGCTACGAGGACGCCATGGAAGCGCTGCACCGCGCGTTGATCCGCCTGCACAAGGTCGCGCTGCAGCGGCTCGGGGAGCGCACGGCGGAGCGCGTGTTCAACACGACGCGCGGGGCGTTCGCTGCCGTGCCGCTCCCGAAGCTCTTTGGCGATTTCCGCCTGGACGAATTCATCGGAAAGGTCACGGCGTAGACCGCATACGGCATATAGGTCTCATAGGTCTTATCGGCCCCAATAGTTCTGAAATCGGAAAGGAACCGCACGTGGCTGGCGAAACCATTCTCGTGATCGACGACAGCGCCGCCGTTCAAGACGTGACGACCCGCGTTCTTGAAGAAGACGGCTACCGCGTCTCCGCGGCCTCGAACGGAGTGGCCGCTCTGGCCTACCCTGACATCGCGTCGGTCGACCTGGCCATCGTCGATTCCGACATGGACGGGTTCGACGGCCCGGACACGATCAAGGCGCTGCGCGCGGCGCACGAGACCTTCCACCTGCCCGTCCTGCTGCTGGTTCCGGAAAGCCGGCGCGAACAGCGCGCCAGCCAATCCCTGCACGGCGCGCAAGGCTATCTTCTCAAACCGTTCGAGGCCGGCGCGTTGAAGCGCAAGGTGGCCACTCTCCTGGAGGAGCGCAAGATCGATCAACAGGCGCGCCTGTATTTGCAGACCGCGGCCGACCGCGTCATGGAGGCTATCGCCCAGGAGCACGTGCAAGCGGCCATCGAGAAGCGCACGCAGATCATCGCCGAACGGATGATCCAAAACCTGGTGGCGCTGGTCGACCAGCACGCGCGGCGCGAGGTCGAAGCCAAGGTCACCTCGCTCAGCGCCGAAAAAGAGCAGGAATTGGTGCGCCTGACGGTCAACGAAGTGGCGCAGTCGATGGTGGAGAAACTGGCCGAGCGCAAGGTCG
>JAPLSS010000680.1 GCA_026398515.1 Candidatus Sumerlaeota bacterium
ACGCGGACTTTGACGGCCAGACACGCTGGCCCGTGACGCTGCCTGCCGGCTTCGATCCGAAGGCGATCGCGGAGCTCAGCAGGAATCCCGGCCTCGGCGTCAGGGCGCTACACGCCAAGGGGATCACGGGCAAAGGCATTGGGTTGGCGATCCTCGATCAGGCGCTGCTGGTGGACCACCGCGAATACAAGGATCGCCTTCGCCACTACGAGGAGATCCATTGGCCGGCGGACACGGTAGCGCAAATGCACGCTCCCGCGGTCGCTTCGCTCGCTTGCGGACAAACGGTCGGCGTCGCCCCGGAAGCGGACCTGTATTTCATTGCGGAACAAAATGGTGAATCTGGCGAGCGCGGTTTTGATTGGGACTTCACATGGGTGGCCCATTCCATAGAGCGCGTGCTTCAGATCAATCAGACGCTCAAGCCAGAGAATCGGATCCGCGTCATCTCGATTTCGGTTGGCTGGTCGCAGGGGCAAAAAGGCTACGACGAAACAATGGCCGCGGTGAAAAAAGCGGAGAACGAAGGCGTGTTCGTTGTCTCGACGGCTCTGGACGGAACACACGGGGTCAGCCTGATGGGCCTCGGACGCGACCCGCGCAAGGACCCCGACGACGTCCATTCCTATTCTCCCGGCGCCTTCTGGAGGAATGACTTCGTAAGCAACCCCATGTTCTGGTCGGGCGGCAACGTCTTACAAGTCCCAATGGATTCGCGAACAACCGCCAGCCCGTGCGGAGATCAAGACTACGTGTTCTACGCCGACGGCGGCCTAAGCTGGGCCGTGCCGTATCTGGCCGGGCTTTACGCGCTGGCCTGTCAGGTCCGGCCGGCCATTGCGCCCGGGGACTTTCTGCAGGCTGCCATAAGCACGGGCGACACGGTGGATTGCGAGATCGATGGCAAGCAGTACAAACTGGGCAGGATCGTAAACCCAGCCCGGCTGATCGAGGCAATCGAACAGAGCGCAAACGTTGGAGAAAGGTCCGCGCATGAATGACGTCCCTGGGATCTCCGATGCCGAGTTGTCGAAGAAGGAGATCGAGGAACTGAAGCGCATTCTCGACCAGAAGAGGAAATGACCATGGCCACGATCCTCGAAGGACTGCCGAACGCGTTCGCGTGGGTTGTGCGCGCCTCGGCGCAGGCGGGCGTGATGATTGCGCTGGCGCTCACGTGGGCGCTGCGCGAGCGGCTGGCCCCGCGGTGGCGGCATGCGCTGTGGCTTCTGGTGCTGGCGCGGCTGGCGCTGCCGTGGACGCCGGAAAGCCGGGTGAGCGTGTTCAACTGGCTGCCGTTGGATAGGCCAGCCTTGAGTAGGCCAGCCTTGTCGAGGCTGGCTTCGGTTCAGCTGCCGGACGGGGCGGACAGCATAGACGAAATAGACGGAGTGGACGAAGTGGACGAAATGGACGGCGTGGACAGAGTGGACCAGATGGTTGGGGCGGGCCAGGCCGAGGAATCAGGCGCGACCGGCCAATCCGTCCATTCTGTCGACTCGAACCAGCCCGTCCATGCCGTCCATGCCGTCCATGATGTCCACTCGATCGAGTCCAGCATTCCAGTCCAGCCCGGGCTCTGGCGAGCGGAGTCGAGCCACAGGCAGGACCTACTCGACCGCCCGTCCTCTGGAAACGCCTAAAGGCGTCACTACGAACTCGTTCCCCCAGGCGAATCGTGGAAGGCGCGGTCCTGCTGTTATCATTACTGTCTCCATTATTCTGCTATCTTCTTTTTCAGCGGAGAGCTTTGGGACAGGACCATGCAGCCGCACGGCTTCATGGTCCTGTTATTTTCCCCCGCCTGAGTACCGCCTGGACAGTCGGCGCCGCTTCGGCCGACAATGCGCGATGCCGTGAGGAGGAAGCGGCGGCATTCCGGCCATTTCCATCAACGCATCGCGCACTGCACGGAGGAGATTGACGCATGGACATTCAACTCGGCGCCTTTACCCGCCCGTGGGCCATGGTGGAATACGAAGAGGCGGTGGCGCATCTGGGCAAGGCGTTCCGCTTCGGCGGCATCATGCGCAACAACAAAAAACTGGCGATCACGCTCGACTCGACGCCCGAGCAGGCTCAGGCCGCCGTCGCCGCCGCCCGCCGCAACGGGGTCGAACTCGTCTGCTTCCTGGCGCAGGCGCCGGGGATCAAGCAAGGCGCGGAACAGGCCGCCGGGGAGTTCCGGCGCAACATCGACCTGGCCGCCGCGGCGGGCGTTCCCCACATCCTCGCCACCGGCGCCGGCGATCCGGCGCTCGCCGACGCGTACGCGCAGGCGTTGCGCCTGGCCGCTCCCTACGCGGCGGAGAAGGGCGTGACGCTGGGCCTCAAGCCCCACGGCGGCATCACCCGCACGGGCAAGGACTGCCGCCGCTTCGCCGAGGAGGTCCGCTCCAAGGGCTTCGGCCTGTGGTTCGATCCCGGCAACTTCATCCACTACGACGACCTCGATCCGGTCGAGGAACTCAAGCCGATGGCGGAGTTCTGCGTCGGCATGTGCGTCAAAGACTGCGGGCGCAAACCCGACGGCAAGCCCGACGTCCTCGTGCAACCCGGCAGCGGGCGGGTGGATTTCCCCGCCTGCCTGCGCATTCTGAAGGACGCCGGATTCCGCGGGCCGATGCTGTTCGAGTGCTTAGCCGGGTCGACGGTCGCGGAGGTCGACGCCAACGCCGTCGCGGCGAAGAAATGGTTCGAGGGGATTTGGTCCAGTGTGTAGGTAAGAAGACAAAGGCAGGACGATTAAGGGCAGGACAATTTCTAGATTGTCGCGATGGCTGTCTCTTCCATCGTCCTGCCCCTAATTGTCCTGCCTTTTCTTCTACAATCCCAATTTCCGGGAATGCTTTCATGCGTCTAGGCGCGCACATGTCCATCGCCGGAGGAGTGGCCAGGGCATTCGACCGCGGCGAGCGCGCCGGATGCGAGGCGATGGCCATTTTCCTCAAGAACAACACCCAGTGGGCCGGGAAGCCGCTGACCGATGACGACCGCCGCGCCTTTCGACGCCGTCAGCGCGAGACGGGAATCCGCCCCGTCATCGCCCACAACGGATACCTCATCAACCTGTGCAGCCCCAACGAGCAAACCGCCCGCCGTTCGTTCGAGGCGATGCTGGACGAACTGCGGCGGGCCGAGTTTCTCGGCGTCGGCGACCTCGTGTTGCATCCCGGCGCGCCCCAGGAGCTGGGCGAAGCCGAGGGGCTGCGGCGCGTGGCCGAGGCGCTCAGCGCGTTGATCGAGCAGACGCCGGGGAGCCGCGTGCGCCTCCTGCTGGAGACAACCGCCGGCCAGGGATCGGCCATCGGCTGGAAGTTCGAGCACCTGGCCGAACTGATCGAACGGACGCGCGGGCGGAGGCGCCTCGGCGTCTGCCTCGACACCTGCCACGTCTTCAACGCCGGCTATGAGATTCGCTCGGCCAAGGCGTACAAGGCCGCCATGCGCGAATTCGACCGCGTCGTCGGATTGCGCCGCATCCGCGCCTTTCATCTCAATGACTCGAAGAACGCGCTCGGCGCCCGCCGCGACCGCCACGAGCACATCGGCCGCGGCCAGATCGGCCTCGAAGGCTTCCGCCACTTGGTCAACGACGAGCGCTTCGCCGCCCTCCCCGGCATCCTCGAAACGCCCAAGGGCGAGGACTTGGCCGAGGACATCGAAAACCTGCGCGTCTTGCGATCGTTGATCCGGCGGCAGCCCTCCCGCCTGAACGACGGTGTGCTTGTATGGAGTCCCGCCTTTAGGCGGAATGCTCGGTCCAAGGGATCGCCCCATTGCCAGCATTCTGCCTAAAGGCGGGACTCCGTACACAATGTGGCGCTTGCGCCGACGCCAAGGGCATGCGATATCATCCGGCGATTTCATCGGGTTCCTTCCGCATGTCCCAGTCCTTCTGCGATAGATTCGTTCGTCTCTTGCGACAGCCGCGCGCACAGCTCGCCGCCCTGCTCATCCTGGCCGCCCTTGTGCGCCTTCCCACGCTGTCGCATCGCGGCCTGTGGACCGACGAACTGTCCACCCTGGAAGCCGTCCGCCTCCCGACGGCGGACCTGATCCGCGACCGCGCGGCCAACTGGCGTTGGTGGGCAGCCTACGTGGGATGGACCTTGCTCGGATTCCTGTCGCATTCTACTTACATTTTCATCGCCCTGGCGCAGGCGCTGACCGTGGGCGCATGGCTCGTTCGCGCGCGGCGTTGGCGCCGGGATTGGGCGCTTGTCACGCTGGCGTTGGCGGCCGCGGCGGCCGCGGCGTTGACCGCGCTGCATCGGTTCCAGACGAACGTCGGCTTCTATGGAACGCGCGGCTGGCCCGGCTGGGCGGTCTGGCGCGGCGGGATTCTGCAACTGTTCTGGGGCGAATACGACAACCTGTTTGGGTCGGGGTTCAAGTATATCGGCCTGCCCCTTGCCGCGGTCGTCGTGGCCTTGGCTTGGCGCGGGAGGCGTTCGGGCGCGGAAGAGAACTCCGAATTGGCGGAATCATGGCGCCCGCCGGCTTTCGCTTTGGCCGCGACGTGGACGTTCTCCATCCTCGCGGGAATGGCGCTCGTGTCGGGCCTCTGGCGCGACGTGATCGGCGGGTATCGCTACTACGCCGGGGGCCTCGGCGGCGCGGCGCTCCTGCAAGGCCTGGCCGTCGGGAGCCTTCGTTCGCCGCGCGCGCGACGGGCGCTTCTGGCGATCTGCCTGGCGATCCAGGGCGCGGTGAGTTTCGGCTGGCTGCGCGGTCCGGGAGAACAAGTCCGGGAAGCCATCCGCTACGTCGCCGAGCATCGGAGCGCGGATGAGCCGGTCGTCTTCTGCGACGACGCGCACGCGCAAACGCTGGCCGACTATTACCATCTCGGCGCCGCGCCCATCGCCCTCTCGCGCGACGTGAAGGACCGCGACCAGGTCGAACGCCTTCTGGAAACGAACCTGCGCGCCAGCCCCGGCTTCTGGATCATCCTCTACAAAGAAGAGAAAAGCCCCCTGGAATCCGTCGCGCGCAGTTGGGCGCAGGGGCGCTTCGACCTGACCGGCCAGCAGAAATACCGCGCCGCCCGCGTCCTCGCCTTCCGCCGCATCCTGAACTCCTCGCCCTGATACGATCTGAAGGTCGCACTACGAACTCACCCACCGCTCGTCTTCATTCCGCTTCGCCCCCCCAAAATGCGGGGGCGAACATACACTATCGCGGGAAAAACGAACAAAGCCGAGAAGAGGATCTCACAAATCAAGAATCCACAATCAAAACGCCCCCTTGCCGAACAAGACGGCGGGGATGGTTTTGATCAAGATGGTGAGATCCAGCCACAGCGACTGGTTTCTTATATAATAAAAGTCGTATTCAAGGTTATAGCGCAGGGGCAGGTTCTTGCGTCCGACGACCTGCCACAATCCCGTCAATCCGGGCGGGACGTCGAGACGCCGGCGCTGCCATTCCTCGTATTGCTCGACGATGAAGGGCATCTCGGGACGCGGCCCGACGAGGCTCATCTCGCCCCGGAGGACGTTGAGGATTTGCGGCAGTTCGTCCAAACTCGTGCGCCGCAGCCAACGGCCGGCGGGCGTCACCCGGGGATCGCTGGAATCGACCGGCGCGGGCGCCTGGGGGTCAACTTTCGGCCGCATGGTGCGAAACTTATATAACCGAAACAGTTTGCCGTCCTTGCCCACGCGGCCGTGGACGAAGTGCACCGGGCCGCCTTGGGTGAGCTTCAAGTACGCCGCGATGGCAAGCCAGGCCAAACCCCAAAGCGGGAAGAAGACTGCGACGGCCGTCAAATCCATCGCCCGTTTGAGGAACGCGCGCGTCGGCGGCAGGTGGCCGTCGCGCAGGTTCATCACCGGGAAGTCGGCCAGCTCCTCGTCCTGGAACTCGCCGGTGATGACTTCCATCAGGTTGGCGACCGTTTTAACCGTGACCCGCGCCTCCTCCAACTCGACGACCATGTTGAGCAAGTCGTCCTTGGGCAGTTCCGGCGCGGCGAGAAAGACCTCGTCGGCTCGGGTCTCGTGGGCGATGCGCACGAGGTCGGGGCGCTGGCCGAGCACGGAGACTCCGGCGATGGTTTGCCCCGGCGCCCAGTCGCCCCCGTTGACGAACCCGATCAGTTGGTAGCCGACCTCGGGATGGTCGCGGATGCTTTCGGCGACGTCGAGGGCGGTCCGGCCCGTTCCGAAGATCACCACGCGGGTTAGATCGACGCCGCGGCGGATCAGGGCGCGCTTGGCCATCCGCAGCGCGGTGCGCGACGCGTAAAGGTAGATCGTCAGAACGCCCCACGTCGCCAGGATGACCGAGCGGCCGAGGCTGAATTCCTTGAGGAACCAGGCCATCGCGGGCATGGCGAGGAAGAGGATGACCGAGGCCTGGAGGACCCGCCGCAGATCGTTGAGGCTCGACATGCGCCGGTGGTGCGCGTAGTGGCCGAAGCGCAGCAGGATCGCCCACCACGCCAACAGGAACGGCGGAAGCGCGTCCTTGTAGAACGGATCGTAATCGTTGATCGGGTTGGGGAACCAGCGGTCGGCCCACTTGCGCAGCGCCCAGATGCCCGCCCACGCCAGCCACATGGCCAACGCGTCGCCGACGACGAGTGAGACGGTGAGCAGGTAGGAGCGAAGGGGACGGCGCATAAGGTCCTCGATTGCCGGTTGTCGATTGCCGATTGAACAACAAGCGACGGCGGATTGTCGAATGCCGAATGTCGATTGCCGATTGAGATGATTAGCGGCAAAGAACGCAGAGACCGCGAAGAACGGGATTTCTATTCGTCGCGGTCTTTGCGGTCTTTGCGGTCAAATCATATTGGCTATCGAAGGCGGCTCAACAGGTTCCACAACAATCGCCGAGCCACCGGGCGGGCGGGCGCGCCGTCGAGAAGGCGGAACGCGCACAGGGCCGCCGACCCGGCGCCGACGGGGCGTTCGAAGATCGTGCTGCCCCACCAGACCTCCAGCGGGACCTCGGCGGCGCCTCCCTCGCTGTAGGTGAGGCAGCCGGCCAGCGCGCCCTCCTGGAACGGCCGCACGCACAGTTCCGGCCGCACGTCGCCATAGGCCTGGCCGAGCAGGCGATCGGGCGGCAAGCCGGCCAGGAGCGAAGGGTCCTCGCAATAATGGCCGGCAGGCGACCAGTTGCCGCGGCAGGGGCGGACCGTCCCCTGAGCGCCCATCGTTTCCACCATTTTCGCCATGTCCGGCGCGGTCGCAGCGAAGACTAATACGCGCTTCCCCGCGCGGGCCAGTTCGCCGATCCGCGGCGCCAACTCCGCGGCATCGCCTTCGAGCGCCGCGATAATGAGCGCGGCCTGAGCGGGGTCGTCTTCCACGGACGCGCCAATCGCCTGCATCGCCTTGAGAGCCTTCTCGCGGCCCCTGCCCTCCAAGACGCCAACCGCCTCCGTCGGCGCGCCGGCCAACGCCGGCAGGACCCACACCCGCCGATGCCCGCCGGCCCATGCGCTTCCTTCGGCCTCCAACGCGAACTCCAGCCGATACTCGCCGATGCCGCCGGGCACTGGGACCGCGCCC
>JAPLSS010000414.1 GCA_026398515.1 Candidatus Sumerlaeota bacterium
GCCGCCCAACGCCCTGTCGACGAGCAAAAACGGCCTCGGAATCCATCATAACCTAAAGTGTTGCCATTGTTTCTCATCTATGAAATCGTCAAGGCAAGAATGGCCCGCCGGCGCGGGCCGTTTTCCGACAGGCTCCTAGGAGACGCAGGCCGCAGAGTCCGCAGCAAACTGGCGCTTTCGCGGAGCCATGCCCGAAGGCCGCCCGAAGACAATGCCCGAAGGCAATGCCCTTGCGCTTCCGCCGCCAGTTGCAGAACACTCCCCCCGAGATGAGTTCGTAGTGACGCATTTCGGCACGGTCGCTTGCTCCATGAATTCCACCACGCCCCAGGCCGCGAATCCTCCCAGCCCCAGGGAACCCCTCTTCGCCGCGGGCCCGCGGCGAAGAGTCGCCAGGCGCCGCGAAGGCTGGGCCGTCCTGATCCTCATCCTCCTGTTCTCTCTCGTCCTGGTCCATCCCCTCCTGCGCGCCGGCTATCCCGCCAGCGGCGAGTTGGACCGTCATCCGCTGCGGCTGCTGGGGCTGACGCGCGCAGTGGCCGAGGGAGTGTGGGACGGGCGATGGCTGGGGAGTTTCGCCCAAGGCTTTGGGTATCCGTTCTTCACGTTCTATGCGCCGGGTTTGTACTATCTATCCCTGGCCTTCCTGCATCTGGGCTTCTCCCTGGCCGGTTCCATCAAGGCCGGAGTCATCGTCTTCTCCCTCGCCGGCGCGATCGGGCAATGCCTCCTCGGGCGAGCGCTGTGGCGTTCCCGGATGGCGGGGGGGCTGGCGGCGCTGGTCTGGTTGTTCCTGCCTTACCAGGTCTTCAACCTCTATTCGCGCGGCGACCTAGCCGAATACTGCGCCGCGTCCCTCATCCCCTGGGCGCTCTACGGACACCTTGCGGCCATGCGTCGCGGCGAATGGAAGGCGGCCTTGGGGGCCTCGCTGGCGCACGCGGCGATCCTCTGGACGCACAACGTCACCGCCCTGGTTTTTCAGGCCTTCCTCCTGGTCTTTGACGGGCTGTTTGTCCCCCTCGAAGCGCGCAACAAACGGCGGGCCGCTCTTCGGCTGATCGTCTCCCACGCCTTGGGCCTCGGACTGGCCGCCGCGTTCTGGCTGCCGGCGCTGGTCGAGAGGCGTTTCGTGCACATCGATCTCGTGGTTCTTCCCGAGAGCCACTACGATCCAACGACTAACCTTCTCGGGTTGTATTCGATCCTCTCCTCGTTCGCCCGGGGCCTGGGATGGCTCATCGCCGCGGGAAGCGCCGCATCCGCCGCGTTGTGCTTGGCTTTGCGGGACCGGAGATCGCGGGACCAGTGGCGTCTGGCGGCCCTGGGGCTGCTGGCGGGCGGGGCGGTGTTCCTGATGCTTCCGGCTTCGCGCATCTTCTGGGCGCGCGCGCCGCTGGCGTCGTTTGTTCAGTTCCCCTGGAGGCTGTTGAGTTTCGCCGGACTGGCGCTGTCGCTCATCGTCGGGGCGTCGGGCCGGTGGCTGGAGCGGCGCGCCGGGATTTGGAAGGGCGCGTCGCTCGTGTTGACCGGGGGCGCGTCGCTGGCTCTGGTCGCCTGGGAGATGCATCCGGCCGCGTTTCCGGGGTGCGACGACGCGTCGCTGACCGAGAAGTTGGTCAGCCGATGCGTCACCACCGTCAGCATGAGCGAATACCTGCCCTATCCGGCCGCGCCCTTTCCCGACGATACGGTTCTCGCGCGGTCCGGCGGGGCGCGAAGGATCGTCGAGGGGCAGGCAACGCTGGACCCATCGATTCCCGGCGCGTCGAAGCGGGCGGCCGGCCGAGGCGCCGTGGTGACCGCGGAAACCGCCGTGGTCCTGCAATGGGACCAGCACTATTACCCGGCCTGGACGGCGCGCCTTGATGGCGTGAACCGCGAGCCCCACCCTTCGCCCGAGGGGTTGATCCTTCTGGACGTGCCGCCGGGACGGCATACCGTCGAGTTCGTCCTGAGCTCAACGTCGGCGCGCGAGGCCGGCCGGGCGATCGCCTTGCTGGCTCTCCTGGCGGCGATGGCCATCGCCGGCTTCGGTAGTGTTCGCCCCCGGCAGTAGCGCCTCGACGCCGCCTCCTCCGCCATCCTCGCCCGAACCTGGTGGGGAATGCCGGTTATTCGGCGCGCTGGGGCGGCGCGGCATTCCCGCCGCGATCGGGAGTGGAAGTTGCCACGGTTCGCGCGCTGTCGGATACTGATGGACGGGCAGGCAGGCAAAGGCGGCCGCTATCGTTCCGCCGAGGGGCGCCGCGCACGGCTTCGAGGGAGGAATCGCGTCCGTCGGCGGCGACGAAATCGCGCGCGAAATACAGGCGCGGAAACGCCCCGTCCGCCGGTTGTCTTTGCCACGAATCACGCCTTGCCTATCGGCGCTCTTGGACGGTGGCGCGCGCGGCGGGCGCGCCGGCCGTCTTCGCCGGGCGCGACGCCGGGCGCGAGGCGGCCGGCGCCTTCGCCGGGACCGGGGGGCCGGGCAGCGGCGTGGGCGCAGGCGTGGGCTTCGGAAAGCGCAGCGAGTACGTCGGCGTCGTCGCCTCGGCGTAACGCGGCTCGATGGGCGGGCCCGGCGTGTCCCGCGGCCAGCGGAAATGGCTGTGAATCGTCGGAAACGACCGCAGCGAGAAGCGCTCCGCGGCCCCGGGCGGGAAGTTGTCGATCACGAAGGGAACGCCGTCGGCGTCCCGCCGATCCGACACCAGGCCCACGTGGTCCGGCATCGGCTTGCGATATTGGCTGAGATTGAAGAAGACGATGTCGCCCGGGCGCCATTGGGCCAGGTCCTCCGGGCCGATGCTCGTCGTCAGCGTCAGCGCGTGGCGGCCGAACCAGATGGCCAGATGCCGGCAGCGCCGCTGATCGATGTTGGTGTTGGGATTCCCCTCGTCGTTGGGGTTCATCGGGTACAGATCGGGAAACGCCGCGCGCTCCTTGTAAATCTCCTCCTGCAGATCCACCCCCGCGTAGCGGAACGCGCGAACCACCAGGTCGGTGCACGCCCCGATGCCCGGCGGCACGTCGCCCCGCGGAAACGGAATGTGGCGATATTCAGCGTCGTAGACGACGCCGGCTTGGGCCTCTTGCCGCGCCCGCTCCAGCAGCCGGTCGGCGAAGGTTTCGGCCCCGCCGGCCGCGGCGGCGCCCAAGGCCGCGCCCAGACATGCCAACCAAAGCAGAATTCGCATCAATCGTCGACCCCTCGCCAGCGCCCGCCCTCCCGGCGCGCCGCTTCTGCGCGGCGCCCCCCGGGGAGCTCGGGGAATTCGGCCCGGCGCGGCCCCAGCCCAACACGGAGCGCGCTTTCGTCGCAAGGAGAAACATCCGGAGCGGCGGCTCCTGGGCGCATCCCGCCATAGGGCCTCTTCGGCGTTTGCGGCGCGGGCTTTCCAGCCTGTGAATGCCAGAATCGCGCCGAATGCTTGAGATCACAAGCGGGAAAGCCTGCCCCACAAGAGCCCCGCCTGGCGGGAATGGTCAGGATTCCCCGCGCCGAGGGAGGCGTTGGAATGCCCGATGCTCTTTCCGCCGCCCTTTCGGGCGATGCGCGAAGCCGGATGTTCCCCGGGGGCGTTGGAAAAGGTTGACGTTTCCCGCGGCGGGGCCTAAAGTCTTTCGGATGATTGCCGATAGGGGAATTAGGGCCCCTGCGGCGTGACGAAAGATTTCTGAAAGTCGTGCGGAAAAAAGAGTTGACAATGCTTGGCCGGGGCGCGTAGGCTCCCTCGAAAGGCTAGTGTTTCATCCCTGTTTTCTTCAACAGGCCTAACGAAAACTTGGCGTTTTGCGGGCTTCAAAATCGTGCCAGGAGGGTGTGTCCAATGCGTAAGAGCGTGGAGATTCGGTCTGGCGGCAGGTTGGCGGGGCAGGCGCTCGGCCAACGCCCAGTCACAAAGGAAAGGAGGGAAAATAGCATTATGAAGAAAAGTCTCATTCTCGCTCTTGGCACGATCATGCTGGCAATGGCTAGCCAAGTGTCCTTTGCCAACGCCCCGGTGTTCAAGGACATTCCCGATGTCATCATCGGCGACGCGGACTTCAACAATGGCCTTACCGTCGACTTGAACTTCTTCACCTACATCAACGCGTTGAATCTGCTGCCCGGCGCCACCCTGGACAATCACTACATCGCGGACAACGACACGGCAGCCTCCGCACTGCGGTTGGCGTTCAAGGAGTGGCCCGTCGATCAGGCCAGCGACCTGGAGATCAATGGCAAGCTCCAGCTGCTGAGCGGCAGCGGCGAGCTCTCGGACGATAAAGACACGTGGGGCGCCAAGGAGCTGACGGGCGGCACGCAGTGGTGGTTGTCCTTCCGCGACTTGGTCCGCAGCCCGCATCGCGGCGGGACTCCCGATCCGACGAACACGCCGCCGAACGGGAGCGACCCGTACCCGGACCCGCTTGATGAGAACGGCAATCCGGTGCTCAGTGGGACCGTCGAGGTTTTGCCGTGGCACAACGTCGACGGCAGCCCCGGCGTGCTGTCCTTAGGGGCGATGGGGCCTGGTTTTCAGGCTCGTACGGTGAGCCTGTATGTGGCGGACGAGGACAATGTCGTCACCTACACCAAGGGCTTGCTGGTCTACTCGAAAAACAACGCCAACGACAGCCTCAGTGGCGGGTTCACCACGCTGTTCCACAACGCGTTTGACACCACCAGCGAGAACCAGTGGGCCTTCCAGAGCTATGCCGGCATTGGCGTGGCCACCTCGTCCGGTGGGATGACCGGGGGGTTCCTGGGCATGGAAGCCGGCCAGCTGGCGGGAACGGCCAACACGTCTATGTACTTCGGCCGTTGGCAGACGGTCAACAATCCGCTCGATACTTACGGCTTCACGCAGTTGATCGAGGCCACGACGGCGGATCAAATCTACCAAGCCCGTTACCGCATGAGGTTGACAACGGACAGCGGGGGCGGCCCGGCCAGCAAGGACAATGCGCCGCAAATCCGCTTAGGCGTTCAGAACGGCGGACTCAACTCCAGCCTCGAAATGTGGATCACCTCCACCCCCACGGCGGCCGGGGGCGATGTCAACACCCAGCTGCCGACGGTCGGCCAGACCAAGGATTACAACATCTTTTGGTCGCCGATGGAGAACACGCCGAACTGGGACAACATGAACATCCCGTCGATGGGCATTGACGCGCGCACGTGGGCGGCCTTCTTCGACGTCCTTGACGCGGACGAGGGCAGCGCGCCGTACGATGCAGGCAAGGGGCTGTTGGAAGACTTCCTCGTCGGCCATGTGAATCGTCCGGGGGACTTGGATGTCGGCTCTCCCGCGTCGTTGCGCTATGTGCTGACGGATTTGACCTCGAGCGGCGGGTTCGCGGTAGGCCAACACGACGCGTCGACCTTCGTCCAGCTCCTGCCGAATAATCCCTCTGCCGGAAAGATCAAATTCCAGGATGCGGGCCTAAACACCAATGCGAGCCCGTCAGC
>JAPLSS010000261.1 GCA_026398515.1 Candidatus Sumerlaeota bacterium
GATGGGCATTCTGTTCAAGAACAGCGAGGCGTTGGAAACCGCGGAGCGCCTCACGACGATTCTCTTCGACAAGACGGGGACGATCACGCAGGGGAAGCCCGCGCTGACCGATTGGTTGCCCCTAGCGGGTGGAGCCGAGCCACCGGGCGACGGCGAAGAGGCGCTGGCGCTGGCGGCGAGCGCCGAGGCGGCCTCGGAGCATCCGCTGGCGCAGGCGGTGGCCGCCGGGGCGCGGGCGCTCGGCGCGGCGCTGGAGGAGCCGGAAGAGTTCGTCGCGCAATCGGGCCTGGGCGTCGAGGCGCGCGTGCGCGGACGCCGGGTCCGCGTGGGCCGGTTGGAGTGGGTCGCGGAAAATGCGGCGCCCGACTCCGAAGCGCGTCGACTCGCGGAGAAACTGACGGCGGAAGGCAAGACGGTCATGGCCGTGGCGATCGACGGGCGCCTGCGCGGGCTGTTGGCGGCGGCGGATCAGGAAAAGGCAAACGCGCGGGAGGCCGTGGAGCGTCTCCATGCGCTGGGGCTGAAGCCCGTCATGCTCACCGGTGACAATCCGAGCGTCGGGCGCGCCGTGGCCTCGCGCGTTGGCATCGAGCGCGTGGTGGCGGGCGTGTTGCCGGACCAGAAGGAATCGCTCGTGCGCGAAGAGCAGGGCCGCGGAGGGCTGGTCGCGATGGTCGGCGACGGCATCAACGACGCGCCGGCGCTGGCGCGGGCCGACGTGGGCATCGCCATCGGAACCGGCGCCGACGTGGCCAAGGAGGCCTCCGACATCACGCTCGTCGGCGGCGACCTGATGGGCGTGGCGAGGGCGGTGGAACTGTCGCGCGCCACGATGCGCGTGATTCGGCAGAATCTCTTCTGGGCGTTCTTCTATAATGTCGCGCTGATCCCCATCGCCGCCGGCGCGCTGCATCAGGTCGAGCGGCTCCCCGCGTTGATTCGCGACCTGCACCCGGCGCTGGCGGCGGCGGCGATGGCGCTGTCGAGCGTCACGGTGGTGACCAACAGCCTGCGGCTCGGGCGGCAACGGCTTTGAAATCGGATTAGAGTTCGGAGTGACGCCTTTAGGCGTTGCTGTGAAGAACGCCTAAAGGCGTCACTCCGAACTTGCGCTTTGAAAGGTGAAATGATGATGGAGGCTGATTCCCTTCCGCCGCGGAAACGCGCCGCGATTCGTCGCCGGCTGTTGGCGTGGTTCTCGAAGCACGCGCGCGACCTGCCGTGGCGGCGAACGAAAGACCCGTACCGCATCTGGGTCTCGGAGATCATGCTCCAGCAAACGCGAGTCGAGGCGGTCGCGCCTTACTACCAACGCTTCCGTCAAGCATTCCCCTCCGTGCGCGCCCTCGCCTCGGCGCACGAGGACAGGGTGCTCAAACTGTGGGAAGGCTTGGGCTATTATACGCGCGCGCGGAACCTCCATCGCGCCTCAAAGATTATTGTCCAGGAGCGCCGTGGGCGGTTTCCCCGGAGCGCCGAAGGCTGGCGCGAACTGCCGGGGATTGGGCGCTACACCGCCGGCGCGATCGCCAGCATCGCGTTCGGCGAACGGGCGCCCGTCCTGGACGGAAACGTGAAACGCGTCCTGGCGCGGCTGTTCCGCATCGAGGCGCCCATTGAAGACGCCGCGACGGAGCGTCTCTTCTGGACGCTTGCCGAGGAACTCGTCCCGCCGAAGCGCCCGGGCGACTTCAACCAGGCGATGATGGAACTGGGGGCGCGCATTTGCCTTCCCAAGCGTCCGCGCTGCGAGGAATGCCTCCTGTCCAAGCAATGCGAGGCCTTCGCCGCGGGGCGCCAAAGCGAACTGCCACGTCGCCGCGAGAAGAAGGCCGCGCGGCATCACAACATCGTCGTCGGCGTGATCGAGAAGAACGGACGCTATCTGCTCGGCAAGCGCCCGGCGCATGGTCTGCTGGCCGGACTGTGGGAATTCCCCGGGGGAAAGGTGGAACCGGGGGAAGCGCGCGAGGAGGCGTTGAAGCGGGAACTCGAGGAGGAACTGGGCGTCAGGATCGCAATCGGCGCGCCCGTGGCCACGGTGGACCACGCTTACTCGCATTATGCGGTGACGCTGCACGTGTACCGCTGCCGCATTCTTCGCGGGCGTCCGCGCGCGCGGCATCACAGTGAAATTCGCTGGGTGTCGCGAAAGGAGTTTGAACGCCATGCGCTGCCGGCGGCGAATTTGAAGTTCCTTGACAGACTATGAACTCCAGCCGCTGAGACGCAAAGGCGCAAAGACTCTTGCGGAGGTTCCTCCGTGTCTTCGCGCCTCCGCGGCAGTAGTTGCTTTTCTCTCCGCCGCGGAGACGCCAAGGCGCGGAGGTTTGCATTGTTGCCGCTTCTTCTTTGGACATTCCTTGTTGGACAATGGATATTCCTCTTCACTTCGATGCTCAGATCTTGCGGAGGCGCCCATGCCTTTCCTCGGCGTCATCGTCAACGTGCTGACTGTCCTCTGCGGCAGTCTGTTGGGGCTGACCATCGTTCACCGCATATCGGAGAACGTGCGGACGGTCATCTTGCGGGCGATCGGGCTGGGCACGCTGGTCCTCGGCATCGACCTGGCGCACAAGACGCAGAACCTGATCCTGCCGATGGGGTCGCTCCTGCTAGGCGGGATCCTGGGGACGCTCTGGAACGTGGAAGGCCGGCTCAACGGCCTGGCCGAGCGGCTGAGACAGGCGGTCCGCTCCGATTCCGCGCATTTCGTCCAGGGCTTCGTCTTTTCCTCATTGCTCTTCTGCGTGGGGCCGATGACCCTGGTCGGCTCGCTCCAAGACGGGGTCGGCGATTCCAATCTGCTGCTGACCAAGGCGCTGATGGATGGGTTCTCGTCGATCGCGCTGGCCTCCAGCATGGGGGCCGGCGTGCTGTTCTCCACGATCACCATCGTTCTGCTTCAGGGATCGCTGGCAGCGGTGGGCTGGTTCATGCACGACCTGGGCGCCACGCGCGTGTTCGCGGAAGTGAGCGCCACGGGCGGCCTGATGATCCTCGCCATCGGCCTGGACCTGCTCGACATCAAGAGACTTCCCGTGGCCAACTTCCTGCCGGCGTTGGCTGTGGCGGTTCCATTGGCGATGATAGCGGGGTGGCTGGGCGGCTGAGCGGAAGAACTATAAGAAATCACGAACCGCAAGGAACGCAAAGAGCGCATAGCAATAGGAACTGACGTGTGAGAAGAAGGCAACGCACAGGAGATCCGATCATGCCGGGCAAAGCGCAACTCCCCCAGGCCGCGCAGAGATTGCGCGACAAGATCACCAACGAAACCGCCAAGCGCCTGGACGCCTTGTTTACGCCGGAGGACCGCCGGTGGTTCAAGACCTCCCCGGCGCCCGACGCCGCGAGAGGCTGCATTCGGACCGGCGCCGGGCCGGCCGGCTGCCCAATGACGCAGTGGGCGTTGAACGCCTTGCAGGAATTGACCATGCCCGGGTATTTCTGCTTGTCCCACGAGGCGCCGCACGGCGACGTGGATCTCGGCGCGGAACTGAACCGCGCCGCCGGCGTTCTCTACGACGTCCTCTTCGGCCATTTCATCATCGAGATGGACGAGGCTGAGGCGCGCGAAGACGCCCTGCACACGGCGCTCGGCCTGATCCAACAACTGCCGGAGTTTCGCGAGCGGGCGGCGTGGAACATCCTGGCCTCGCTCAAGGACCCGGCCGTCTGGGACCGCTTCGTGTTGCGCAACGAAACGCGGTTGGAGGAATTGGGCCGCCTCGATCTGCTGGCGCAGATCGATCAGGCGATCGAAGCGCGCGACCGCTCGCTCTACCTGGCGTTCCTGCGCGAGCACAAGTTGGACTACGCGTACGACTACCAGGTTCGCCTGGTGAAGCGCTGCTATCCGGGTTGGCGCATGCTGTTGCTGCACGACATCGCGCACCAGCTCGCCGTCGGCGCAAAAACGGAGGGAGCGGAGCTGGCGCCGCGGCCGACGCCGCTCCTGCCGCGCGCCATCTCGGAGTACGCCGCCAGTTTGTATCAGGGCGACTTGCATCCGGAATGCGTCATCGGCGACGCGAACTTCATCGACCATCCGCACCGCGGGCTGACGACGGGCCAAACGGGCCGCATCGGGCGCGGCTGCGTCCTGTATCCGTGCACGCTCGGCGGGGTGACCGACAAGGTCAAAGCGCGCCATCCGCGCATTGGCGACTTCGTTCTCATCGGCACCGACGCGGGAGTCTTCGGGCTGGTGGACGTGGGCGACCGCTCGGTGATCGGCGCCAACACGGAGATCTACGGGTTCGTCCGGCTGGGGCGCAACGTGCGGATGGGATCGTCGGTCGTGGCGCGCACCGTGCGTTCGGCCGCCGGCCCGGCGGGACGGTTGGTCATCGAGGACGACGCCGTGATCGGCGACGAGACGCTGATCATCAACGACCAGCCGAGCGACCTGGTCATTCCCGCGCGCTCCAGCATTCCGCCGCATCATCACGTGGTCAACGACGGCTTCGGCCGGCCGAAGATGCTGTAGGAAATCAAAAGTCAGAATAATAACAATTTGTATTATTCTGACTCCATTATCCTGACTCTTATCTCCATTATCCTGACTTCCCGCTTCACACGCTCTCCACCACGGCCTCGGCGGGCGCGGGGGCGGACGTAGGCGCTGGAGCCTGGCGACGGCGGAAGAGGCGGCGCAGGCCTTCCATGTAGGTGTAGAAGACGGGCGTAATGTAAAGCGTCAACAACTGCGACACGACCAGGCCGCCGACGACGGCGATGCCCAGCGGCTGGCGCGCCTGCGATCCCGTGCCGACCCCAATGGCGATCGGCAGGGTTCCCATCAGCGCCGCCATGGTGGTCATCATGATCGGGCGGAAGCGGATCAGAGCGCCCTGGAGGATCGCTTGCGACGGCGACAGGCCTTCCCTGCGTTGCGCGTCGAGGGCGAAGTCGATCATCATGATGGCGTTTTTCTTCACGATGCCCAACAGCA
Organism: Candidatus Sumerlaeota bacterium; assembly: GCA_026398515.1. Classification (GTDB taxonomy): domain Bacteria; phylum Sumerlaeota; class Sumerlaeia; order JAPLSS01; family JAPLSS01; genus JAPLSS01. The sequence continues at coordinate 4,958 of JAPLSS010000261.1, forward strand.
TGATCACGCCGACGAAGCCGTAGAGGTCGAGCGGCTTGTCGAACAGCCGCAGGGCCAACAGCGCCCCCGCGCCCGCCGCCGGCAAGCCGGAAAGAATGGTCAGCGGGTGGATGAAACTCTCATAGAGAATCCCCAACACGATGTAGATGACCAGGACAGCCATGATCAACAGAAGGCCCAGGCCGGTCAGCGACGAGGTGAACGCCTGCGCGGTGCCCTGGAAGCTGGTGCTGATGCTCCCGGGCAGCGTTTCGGCGGCGGCCTTGCTCACGGCATTGACCGCATCGCCCAGCGCCATCTTGGGATCGAGATTGAAGGAGATGGTGACGGCAGGCAGCTGGCCCTGATGGTTGATGCTTAGCGGCCCGACGTTGCGGGTGATCTTGGTCATGGTGCTCAGCGGGGCCAAATCGCCGCGCGGCGTGCGCACGTAGAGCATGGACAGGGCGTCGGGGTCGGATTGGTATTGCGGCGCCAACTCCAGGATGACTTTGTACGTGTCGGTGGGGGCGAAGATCGTGGACACCTGGCGCGAGCCGTAGGCCGTATACAGCGCGTCTTCGATCTGTTGGACCGACACGCCGAGCGAGGCGGCCTTGTCGCGATCGATGTCGACGTTCACCTGCGGGTTGGTGATCTGCAAATCGCTGGTTACGTCGAGGATGCCCGGGATCTGCCTGATCTTGGCGACCAGCAGCGGCGCATATTCGTCCAACTCAGCGTTGTCGGGGCTTTGGAGAGTGTATTGGTATTGGCTCTTCGCCATGCGGCCACCGAAAGAAATGGACGGCGGGTTCTGCAGATACGTGGAGATGCCGGGGATAGCGCCCAGTTTGGGACGAAGCGCCTGGATGACCGCGTCGGCGCTGAGCGCCCGTTCCGCCCGCGGTTTCAGATGAATAAACAGTCGGCCTGTGTTTCCTCCGCCGCTGGACGACCCCACGCTGGACATGAAGGCGTCGATGTTCGGATCGGCGGCCATGACCTGCGCAACCGCCTGCTGGTGCTGCTTCAACGCCTCGTAGGAAATGCCCTGCGCGCCCTCGGTCGTACCGGACAGCTGGCCGGTGTCCTCCGACGGCAGAAAGCCTTTCGGAATCGCCTGGAACAGGTGGGCCGTCAGGAAGATCGTCGCCACGAAAACGGCCATGGTCAACGGATGGAACCGCATGGTCTGGCGCAGCGTCCACTCGTAGACCGCCAGCATCCCTCTGAAGAAGAGTTCCGAGACGTTGAAAATATGGCTGTGCCGCTTCTGGGGTGGGCGCAAAAAACGGCTGCACAGCATCGGCGTCAGCGTCAGCGAGACGAAGCCTGACATCAGGATGGACACGGAAATGGTGACGGCGAACTCGTTGAGCAGCCGTCCGATGATGCCGCCCATGAATAGAACGGGAATGAAGACCGCGACCAGCGACAGCGTCATCGACAGGATGGTGAAGCCGATTTCCCCGGAGCCGCGCAAGGCCGCCTGGTACGGTGGTTCGCCACGTTCGACGTGGCGGACGATGTTCTCCAGCATGACGATGGCGTCGTCGACAACGAAGCCCACCGACAAGATCAGCGCCACCATCGACAGGTTGTCGATGCTGAAGCCCAGCAGATACATCACGGCGAACGTGCCGACGACCGACATGGGCAGGGAGAGGCTGGGAATGATGGTGGCCCGCAAGTTGCGCAGAAACAGAAAGATCACCAACACCACCAGGCCCATCGCCAGCAACAGCGTGAACTTGACCTCGTGGACCGAGGCGCGGATGGATTGCGATTTGTCGTAGAGGATCCCCAAGTTGACGGGAGCCGGCAATTGCGCCTTCAGGGCCGGCAGCAGCGCCAGGATGGCATCGACCACCTCGACGGTGTTGGTTCCAGGCTGGCGCTGAATGGAGAGAATGACCGCGCGCTGATTGTTGAGCCAACTGGCCGACTTGTCGTTTTCCACGCTATCGAACGCCCGGCCCAGGTCGCTCACGCGCACGGCCGCGCCATTGCGCCAGGCCACGATCAGCGGCCCATAATCCTTGGCGCTGGTCAGCTGTCCGTTGGCTTCCACGGTGAACGCCTGGTGCGCCCCATCGAGCGTGCCGGTGGGCATGTTGACGTTGCCCTGGCGGACGGCGCCGGCCACTTCGTCGACGCCGATGCCGCGCGAGGTGAGCTGCCGCGGATCCAGTTCGATCCGCACCGCGTATTTCTGCGACCCGTAGACCGACACCTCGGCCACTCCGTTGACCATGGAGAGGCGTTGCCCGATGAACACCTCGGCGTAATCGTCGACGGTGGAAAGCGGCAGCACCGGACTGCTCAGCGTGAGATAGAGGATCGGCTGATCCGCCGGGTTGCTCTTCCGAAAGTACGGAGGCGAAGGCATGTCCGAGGGCAGGTCGTGAGTCGCCTGCGAGATGGCGGCCTGCACGTCCTGCGCGGCGGCGTCCAAGTCGCGATCCAACCGGAATTGCAGCGTAATCCGCGTGCTGCCCAGGGAACTGGATGAAGTCATCGAGTCGAGCCCATTGATGGTCGAAAACTGGCGCTCCAGGGGGGTGGCCACGGACGAGGCCATGGTCTCCGGGCTGGCGCCGGGCAAGTTTGCATACACCGAGAGGGTCGGGTAATCGACGTTCGGCAGGTCGCTCACCGGGAGCAGGCGATAGGCCATTCCGCCGAAGATCAGGATAGCCAGCATGATCAGGGTGGTCATGACGGGCCGACGGATGAAGAGTTCCGGGATGTTCATGCAGGGTCTCGACTCATTCTGTTCCACGCGGCGAACGCGGGGAGTTCGCCGCAAGAACAGCAAATGCCACTCCCCTCCGCTTTGGAAACGTTGCTCTCATCTTGATCCTGAAAGAAGGGAAATGCAAGGATCGGTTCCGTTCGTGTTCCGTTCGAGGAGGTCAAGTTCGCAGTGACGCCTTTAGGCGTTCCCTCGCGGCGCCCAAGAAGAGCGAACGGAGCGCCTAAAGGCGTCGCTACGAACTTCATTATACCTTCACGCTGTCCCTCGCCTTCTCCTGCCACTGATGGATTTTCTCGGTCAGGCGGCGCTGGACGTCCTCGAATTCCTTTTGCCCAAACAGGTTCACCGTTTCGCCGGGGTCCTTGGCCAGGTTGAACAACTGGTTTTTGTCCGCGTCACTCAAACTTAACTTCCAGCCGTCGGGGGCGATGACCGCGCGGAAGCGCGCCTTGTCGTTCTTTCCGCCTCCCTCCTCAGCCCCCGCTCCTTTGTCCTTCTTCGCCTTCTTGCCCGCGCTGGCGGTCAACGGCGGCTTGACGTCGTCTGAGGTGTTCCATTCGACGAACACATGGTCTTCCGCGGGCTTGCCGCCCTGGATCAACGGGACGAGGCTGTGTCCCGACAGACGCTCCTCGGGCGCATGGCCCATCAGATCGAGAAGCGTTGGGACCATGTCGATGTGGCCGACGGGCTGGTCGATCACGGTCTGCTTCCGGCCCATCCAGGGAACGCGCATCATCCAGGGGACGTGGGTGGCCTCCTGGTACATGACGCCCTTGGCCATCAGGCAGTGGCTGCCCATCATGTCGCCGTGGTCGCTGGAGTAGGCCACGAGAGTGTTGTCGGCCAGCCCAAGGTCTTCGAGGGTCTTGAGGATCGCGCCGACGCTCAGGTCCACCTCGGTGACCAGGCCCCAGTAGCGCGCGATCGCCGCGCGCAGCGTCTGTTCGTCCTTGCACTCCTTGGCGTGATAAACTTCCTGCATGCGGCGGTACCTCGCCGGTTCGTTCTCGCCGAGCGGGTAGGTGAAATTGGCGGGGTAGTTGACCTCAGCCGGATCGTGCTCGCCGTTGAGCGGCCCGTAGTATGGCATGTGCGGTTCGAGGAAGTTGACGTAAAGGATGAAGGGCTCGTCGCGGTGGCGGCGCAGGAAATCGCACGCCTTTCCCTCGAGGAACTTCGGCTTGCTCAGTTCCAGGGGCAGCTTGGAGGCGAAGGAGCGGGAGAACTTGCCGTCGGCCTCCGGCGTCTGGCCGTGTTCGACGAGGAAGCGATGATAGTCGCTGCGATCGTTCTCGTCGTGGCCCGGACTGAAATAGGCGTTGTAGATGTCCTCGATGGACGCCCATTCCTGGAACCCATGTTGCGGGTAGAGTTCATCGCCCAAGTGCCATTTGCCCATGTACGCCGTGCGATAGTCGGGATCGTTGAGGATCTCGGGAAAACACGGCGTGCCTTTCGGCAGGATCAAGTTGTTCTTCACCATGCCGCTTTGGTGCGGCCACAGGCCGGTCATGACGCACGTGCGCGACGGGGTGCAGACCGGCTGGGCCACGTAGGCGTTCCTGAAGACCACGCATTCGTCGGTGAATTTGTTCAGATTGGGCGCGTGGATTTTCGTGTTGCCGTAGACGGCCATGGTGTCGGCCCGCTGCTCGTC
>JAPLSS010000248.1 GCA_026398515.1 Candidatus Sumerlaeota bacterium
GCAGGGTCCGACGGCTCTTTGCCACGCCACCGGAAACGGTCGACACACCGGAAGCCGCTGACCTAAACACACCCGCGCCTGCGCTCTACTCTACCTCTATTCCAAGGCGGACACCACGGACAATGTTCCTTCTCCTTAAAGATGGCGTGCTTGACTTTGACCTCGACTTGCTGGTCGAACTCCTCGCGGTCATCGACCATCAGATCGAAAGAATCGAGGACGAAATATCGCGCTCTCCGGATCCCGATGGTCTCGGCCACTTCGACCGCATGGAGGGGGTTATCGGGCTCGGCTTCGTCGCGTGTCAGCAATACATCCACGCCACCTATCCGCAGCTCAGAGTGAAGAACAAATCAGAGGCAATTCAAGCCGCTCCAAAGCACTCCAGCGGTAGGTCCGTCACCGAAGTCATCAATGCCGCTGCCAACTTCTGGAAGCACCACGACGAGTGGCCCGGCATAAAGCAAAAGAATGCTGAAGAGAAGACCAGAGCCGTGATCAACTCTCTCGTTCCGTCCTCCGCGGACTACGTGATGGGGAATGTCCTCTATGAACTTCTCCAGCCGCAAGCACCGCGCTTCGCATCCGTAGTCCATCTTCTAACGCAATGGAGAGATCTTCTCATTGTGGCCACCGCCTAACCTGGCGTTGCGCAGCGGACGGCCTTCGGCCGCCGCTGAGCGCCAAGGCGTTAGCTCCCACAGGTGCGCTCGGTCTTAGCTCTCGCCATTCGGTGCGAAATTCACGAGTCTCGGTATCGCCTTGCACGCCATGTCGAAGAAGAACTCGTCCTTTTCGACGCCGACGCTTTCGTACCCCACCGCCTCTGCCGCCGCCAGCGTGGAGCCCGCTCCCGCGAATGGATCCAGAATGACGCCTTTTTCCAGCGGCAAGACCGCCCGCACAATCTGACGCAGGAACGCCTGAGGCTTCAGGCTGGGATGCGGGGCCAGGTTGCGCTCCGTTGCGCGCGTGGGTGAAGAGGCAATCACGTCCCCGAATGGTTTGTCCGAGGACGGGCGCCGGAACCCTCCCGTGCCCCATTTTCTCAGGTTGTCCTGAACTCTCCCCTCCAGCGGCTTGCGATAGACAAGCCACGGCTCCCACATCGAGCGCGGCATGACGCTCACATCGGCGAATTCCTCATGCGCGGCTTTCGGGCGATCGCCCCCGCGCATCGTCATAGTCAGACGAATGATTTCGCCGCGCCGCTCGAGGCCCGCGTCGGCCAACGCGCCCGATACCAGGTATGACAGGAGAGGATTCGACGCGACCACCGCGTGCGCGCCGGGAACGAGCTTCGGCAGGAGCAGCCGCGCCCAGACGAAAAAGAACCTTCTCACATAGTCCAACTGTTCAGGCGTTAGAGTTGTAAATCGTGGCAAGGGCGACCGAACATGCCCGTCGAAGGATGGCGGAATGCGCCAGACTCCGCCGCGGCCGCTCCGAAGCTTCGTTTGTTGTTCCGGGGTGTATTCATGCAGCCCATAGGGCGGGTCCGTCACGACCGCGTGGAAGCTGTTGTTTCTTTGCTGCTCGATCCAATCGAAACAGTCGGAATGGAACAGCGTGGCCTTGGTGAAGTGAACGGGGTCTCGCCATTCCCGCCCCTTGAGGAAGTCCGCCTGAACCCCTCGGCCCGAGCGCCCCTGGACCGCATAGAAGCCGCGCGCCTCGCGGACAAAGAACTCCGGGGTGTTCAGGCGAAGGTAGGATCGAACGGACGAACTCGGAGTAGGCCCGATCACACGATAGACGCGATCCTCGATCTCCTTGACCGACAGAGGGCGCGAGCTTAAAGACATGACGTGGAAAATGGCGTCGCGCACGCGACCCGGCGGGTATCTTGACGGTTGGTCTTTCATGGCGCGCATGAGATAGACGTCTCGACGTCTTTTGTCAAATGGTTTCTCGAAAGGATGGAATTCCTTCTCATGAACAGGAACACCGGATTCCTTCTCCGCGCCGTATCCGCTTCTTGGACTGTGCTTGCGCTGACGCAGGCCGCTTCGCACGCAGCCGAGTGGCATGTGGCCCCGCAGGGCGACGACGGCAACCCGGGGACGAGCGCGAAGCCTTTCCATTCGATCCAAAAGGCCGCCGATGCGATGCAACCCGGCGATGCGTGTTTCCTTCATGCTGGAACGTATCGCGAATCCGTCGCCATCAAGAACGGCGGCGCGGAAGGGAAGCCCGTTCGCTTTGTGGCCCAGCCGGGTGACAAAGTGACGATCTCGGGCACGGAGCTGTTCGCGGGCAAATGGACGGCCTATAAGGGATCGATCTATCAGGCCAAGACGGACCTGAAGTTCGACCAACTGTTCGTCGATGGCCGCATGATGATGGAGGCGCGCTGGCCGAACACGACCATCGACGACATCCTGACCCGCAAAGGCTGGGCGCCCGTCGAAAAGGGGAGCGTGTACGGCCGCATCAAGGATTCCAAACTCGCCGCCACCGGAGTGGATTGGACCGGCGCGACGTCGGTGCTGAACATCGCACACCAGTTCTTCACCTGGAACCGCCCCGTTCTAAAGCATTCCAAGGGTGCCGACACGTTCGAATACGCCGCGGATATGGGGCAGCAACTCGACATCATGTCCAAGCAGAAGGCGGTCTGGGAGGATGACTACTATTATCTCTGCGGCAAGCTGGAGGCGCTCGACGCGCCGGAGGAGTGGTTCCTGGACCGGGAAGCCGGGGTTCTCTATCTATGGGCGCCGGATGGGAAGAGCCCATCGGCCTACACGGTCGACGTCGAACAGCGCGATTATGCGCTCCAGGCCCAGGCCCTTGATTATATAGAATTGACAGGGATCCATTTCTTCGCCACGACCTTTCGATTCGAGAATTGTAATGACTGTGTCATTGATGGCTGCCGGTTTATGTATCCTTCATACGGCCAAGGCGCTCCGGATCGAGCGAAGCCGCCCAAGCCCGTCGGCGCGACGTCGCTCACCGGCGCGCGCAATATCATTCGGAATTGCAGCCTGGCATACGCCTCCAACGGCGGCTTCAAGGTCGGAGGCGCGCACAACCTCGTCGAGAACTGCCTGGTTCATGACGTATGTTGGAGCGGCAACCTCGGCCACACCGGCATCGCGATGGGACCGACCAAGGAATTGACCGAAGGCGGAAACATTGTTCGCCGCTGCACGGTCTACAATTGTGGCAACGTATGTATCCACATGAGCGGCGCGCCCAACGGCGTCGTCGAATATTGTCACGCGCATGACGGCGGCATGTTATGCAAGGACGTCGCGCTGATATATACCCAACTGCCTGCTATTCAGGGGACTGAATTCCGCTACAATTGGGTTCATGACAATCATGCCGAAAGCGGCGCGCTGGGCATCCGCGGCGACGACCAGACCCGCGGCCTGAGCGTGCACCACAACGTTGTGTGGAACTGCCGCCGGGATGGCATCGTCGTCAAGGGCGACTTCAACAAGGTGTATAACAATACCTGCTTCGCCAATGGCGCGTCGGACATTCGCAAGGACTCCGGCCCCGAGCCCAAGAAGGTCTGGCGCGAGCAGTTCCCGCTGCTTCCCGCTCAGAACACACACAGCCTGATCATCAACAACATCGCCCATGTGATCGTGGCAGACAAGAAGTATGAGAATCGGCCGATCAACGGCGACGCCACGAACAACTACAGGGAAGCCGATCCGCCGTTGGCCGCGCCCGAGTCGTTGGACTTTCGGCCGCGCGATGGTTCGGCGCTGGTGGACGGCGGGCGCGTGGTTGCGGGCTTGACGGATAGGTTCCAAGGCGCGGGGCCAGACATCGGCGCGTATGAACTGGGCGGCGAGGTCTGGCGGCCCGGGTGTCAAGGCGTCGATGACTACAGAGTGCCAACAACAACCGAGCTCCGCTATCACCCCGAATTCGCTGAAGCGAGCGGAGCCGCTTCAAGACCCAACGCTCGGCCAACCGGCCCGAATCTTCTCAAGCACGGGGATTTCGAGGGCGAGGACCTGAAGCCCTGGTTCACGAAGAGCAACGAGGGCGAGTTGAAGCCGGGCCAGAGTGTCGAACGCGTTGGCGAGGGACAAGATGGCGGCTGGTGTGTGAAAATCCAATGCCTCGATCCCGCGCTGATGAAGGAAGGGATCGTCAAATGGATTCATGCGCTTGACAAATCGGTTGGGCCGGGACTGTATGTGCTGGCTTACGACATACGGGTAGAGAACCTAAATCCCCAAAGCGCGAACGGCATGTTTTGCGGTTACATCCGCACGGTCACCGGCCCCGGCGCGGGCGCCAATGCCGGCCAGAACGACTATGCCATTCACGACAGCAATCTGGCCTGGACGCGCCGCGAGTGTGTCATTGAAATCCCCGCCGGCGCGTATGGCGGTTTCCTCGCCCTTCAGCTGCATCAGGCCACGGGGACCGTGTGGGTGGATAACGTGTCGCTGAAGAGAGGCAAGGGGTAAAGGGCGCCGGCAAGGCGCATACAGGAATTTTCGCGCCGGGCATACTCCGCGAGACTGGCCGGAATGGCGCTAAGATAAGTGTAACGTCGCGGTTGCCAACGCCGAGGAAGCCCTTGCTGACGCGCGGGTTGCCGCTTGTGGCAACAGACAGGCCGCATCTTCCTGGGCAATACCGGATACACGCGTTTCCATGTCTGGCCGGCTGGCAACTCGGCTACATGTCACTGCAACGGACAGCCATTATGGATTACTCACGGGGCAACTTCGGTCTAAGCGCGAACGCGCGAAAGGTTTGGAGCCCGACCTTTATGTTGCGCAGAGTGCCTGTCAAGCGCACGATTCGGTGACGCGGCTTTCCATAGCGGTGATGAATCCACGGCGTGATTGTGGTTTTCGCGGCTGTGAAGAGCAGCGCCACCGACTACGGCAGACACAATGAAACGTGAAAGGACCCAGAAGATGAGAACCATGTCCTGGCTGGCGGTAGCGGGCCTCCTCGGCCTGACCTGTTTGGGGCGGACGGCGATGGCGGCAGGAGACAGGGGAATCGACGTCAACGCCATCTATCCTCCCTCCGTGTTCCATCAGAACGGGGGCCATGTCCTGAACGTCAAGACTGACTTCGGGGCCGTGGGCGATGGCAAGGCAGACGACACCAAAGCGTTCATCGCGATGTTCAATTTCCTCCTCGCCGAATTGACGAACACGTATAACAATGCGGCGGCAGATCCGAGCGGGGACGCGGCTGGAGGAAAAGCCAAGGCAAAAGCAGGGGGGAAAGCCAAGGCAAAGGCTGCGGGAAAGGCCGCGGAAGAGGGTGGGGAAAAGGCCGCGGACAAGGCCGGGGAAAAGGCCGCGTGCAACACCGCCCCCTGTCAGTACGTCATGTACGTCCCCAACGGGACCTATCGTGTCACCAACACCATCGAGTATACGCGCGACACATACTGGAAGGTTTTCCGCGGAGTGCGACTCATCGGCCAGAGCCGGGCGGGAACCATCATCCAGCTGGCCGACCGATGCCCCGGATTCGGCGCGGGCGCCCACAAGGTGGTTCTCGAATACGGACACGCGGATTTCCCCGACGCCGAGTACAACAACTGGATGGGGCACAACTTTCTGTGCAACATGACGATCGACACCGGCCGCGGCAACCCCGGCGCCATCGGCGTCAACTTCCTCGGCGCCAACAACGCCCGGATGGACAACGTCCTCATCCGCTCGGGCGACGGCCAGGGCGAGATCGGCCTGTGGGGACGCATTGGGATCGTCAGCGGTTACTACAGCAACATCACCGTGCAAGGCTTCGACGTGGGCGTCAAATACGTGCCCTATCATTTCGCCGATCCGACGCTGGAGCACATCACCCTCGCCCACCAAAACGTCGCGGGCCTGGAATCGGTCGACTGCATCCCTGTCGTCCGCGATCTGTTCTCCGACCAAAACAACCCCGCCGTGGTCGGCGTCAAATTGTCGTCGGGGGGCGCCCACGTGGTCCTGGTGGATAGCGTCTTGAGCAACACGAACTCCCCGCTGCCCGCCATCGACATCGTGAAGGGAGGGCATCTGTTCGCCCGCTCCGTTGCGGTGAAGGGCTACGCCCACAACGTGAAACGAACCGACGGAACGTTTCTGGGAACGGGCGACATTGCCGAGTTCGTCTCCGATCCCATCCAGAAGTTCAGCAGCGACAGTCCCAACGTGTCGATGAACCTGCCCGTGGAAGAGCCGCCCACCATCGCGTGGGAACAGGATGTCGCCAACCAGTGGGACAGCCCGGACGCCCACGGGGCGAAGGGCGACGGCGAGGCCGACGACTCCGACGCGCTTCAGGCCGCGCTCGATTCGGGCAAGCCCGTGATCTACTTCCCCAAGCAGGGCTACAACATCGGGAAAGAAGTGACCGTGCCGGCCACCGTCAAGCGCATCGACTTCCTGGGCTGCTGCATCTTTGACAACGGCTTCAACGTCAACGCCCCGTCCACCGAGCCCATCCTCTTCCAGAACCTGAACCGGGCCGACGGCGTCTCGGACGTGGTCCGCCTCTCGGCGCAGCGCACCGTGGTCCTCGACTCCCTGCGCGAGGCCACGTTTGAAAACGTCGACCACCTCGGCGACGGAACACGCGTTTTCGTCAACAACTGCAACCAATTCACCGAGGGCCACACGTTGACCCAGCAGAAAGCCTGGTGCCGCTTCATCAACTCGGAGACTCGATTGCGCCCCAACTTCGTCTGCGACGCCGGGGGCGTGATGTGGGTCCTGGGCTACAAAGTGGAGGGATCGTCGATCGGCTTCCAGGTTCAGAATGGCGGCGTGTTGGAGATCGTGGGCGGTCTCATCAACCAGCCGAATGGGAAGTTGAGGAACGACTGGGACGGCTTCAACGACGCGGACAAAGCCGCCTATATCAACCTCAATTCGAATGTCTCCATCACCGCCGCCACAAACTGCGACCACGACGCGGACTATGAGAAGATCCGCCATATCGTCAAGGACGTCCAGGGCGACACGACGAACCGCGTCGCGGCCAAGGATCTCCCGTTGCGCGTGGGACGGAATAATCAGCATATCCTGCCGCTCTACGTCAGCTACGATCCCGCCGTCGTGCCCCATGCCCCGTGATTCGACCGCGATCCCCTGACGAAAGCTCCCGCAACGGAAGGAGCGGCCTACGGCGGCAAGTCGATCTCGGGCGATGCGCACGACCCGGACGGGGGCAACACGCTGACGTTCTCCAAGCTCAGCGGCCCGGCGTGGCTGTCGGCGGCAAGCGACGGCGCCCTGTCGGGCACGCCGGCGCGCTCCGACGTGGGGGCCAACGAGTTTACGGTTCAGGTCACGGACAACGATGGATTCTCGCATACGGCGCTCATGAGAATTACGGTGAACAAATCGGGCGCCTGAGTTTCGGAAGAGCAAAGGCGTCCGCGGTCGGGGGTCCGTGAAACGGTCGGGGGCGCCGAACGGTCGGGGGCCGACCGTAAATATGCAATTTCCTCCGCGTTCCCCTTATGCTGCCCGGCGCGCATCACGAAACGAATCAGCGCGCTTGCCGCTCAATCTCGGCCCCAACGGCGGCGTTACGCTCATCTTAGCGCCATTCGAGCCAGTCCCCGTTTTTCCTGAGTCCTGCTGGAGTTCGTGAATGCAGATGCGCCGGCATCCTTCCGAACCCAGGGCTTGCCGCTGATGTGTGAACGCGCTAAACTATGGATTGTGTTTCGCGAGGGGCGCTTTGCCCGAATGGAGAGGAAGAGATGTCGGCCCTGGTTGGTTTGGACGTGTCGATTAGGGAACGGCTGCGCGGGATTGTCGGGGCGGAGCATTACTCCGACGCCGCCGAGGACCTCTACTGCGCGTCGTATGACGCCACGCTCGAACAGGCGCGGCCCGAGGCGGTCGTCTATCCCGCCTCCGCCGACGAGATCAGCCGCATCCTGCGCCTGGCCAACGAGGCGGGGTTCGCGGTCACGCCGCGCGGGTCCGGGACCGGCCTTTCCGGCGCGTCGATTCCCGTCGCGGGCGGGGTCGTCCTGATCCTCACGCGCCTGAACCGCCTCCTCGAAATCAACGCCGACGACCTCTACGCCATCGCCGAGCCGGGCGTCATCACGCAAACCCTGGCCGACGCCGTGGCGAAGCAAGGTCTGCTCTACCCGCCCGACCCCGGCAGCATGAAGTCGTCCACCCTCGGCGGCAACGTGGCGATGAACGCCGGCGGGCTGCGCGGGCTGAAGTATGGAGTCACCGCCGATTACGTGATGGGGCTGGAGGTCGTGCTGCCCACCGGCGAGATCATCCGGACCGGCGCCTATCCGGTGAAGAGCGTGTCCGGCTACGACATGACGCGGCTCATGGTCGGCTCCGAGGGCACGCTGGGCGTCTTTACCAAGATGGTGATGAAGCTCGTGCCCAGGCCGGAGCATTGCGAGTCGATGCTGGCGGTCTTCGCCGACATGGCCGCCGCCGCCGAAACGGTGTCGGCGATCATCCGCGCCGGCGTCATTCCGGCCACGCTGGAATTCCTCGACAACGTCACGATCAACTGCGTCGAGGATTTCAAGCACGTGGGCCTGCCGCGTTCGGCCGAGGCGATCCTGCTGATCGAGACCGACGGCGTGCGCGAAGCCGCCCAACGCGAAGCCGAGAAGATCGTCGCCATCTGCCACGGCCACCGCGCCGCCGAGGTGCGCCGCGCCGCCGACGCCGCCGAGCGCGACCGCATTTGGGAGGCCCGCCGCGCCGCGCTATCCGCCCTGTCGCGCGTGCGGCCCACCACGATCCTCGAGGACGCCACCGTGCCGCGCTCGCGCATTCCCGAGATGGTCGCCGGCGTGCGCAAGATCGCGGCGACCTACAATCTGCAAATTGGGATTTTCGGCCACGCCGGCGACGGCAACCTGCATCCGACGATCCAGACCGACCAGCGCGACACGGAGGAGATGGCGCGCGTCGAGAAGGCCGTCGATGAGATCTTCGCCCTGGCGCTTTCGCTCCAGGGGACGATCACCGGCGAGCACGGCGTCGGGCTGGTGAAGGCGAAGTATCTGAAGGACGAATTCGGCGAGGAAGGCGTGCGCGCCATGCGCGCCATCAAGCGGGCGCTTGATCCGAACAACGTGCTGAACCCGGGGAAGATGTTTAGATGAAAAACAAGATTCTAACCGCAAAGAACGCAAAGAACGCATAGAAAAGACCTCGTTCTTGTTTTTCTATGCGTTCTTTGTGTTCTTTGCGGTTGCATCTCTTGAGTCGCATCTCTTCCGTAGGCGTTTCTTATGGCTCCCAAGACCCTAACCGCCGCCGACCTCGGCCCCAAGGAAACCGACCAGGCGTACCTGTGCGCGAAGTGCGGCATGTGCCTGCAAGTTTGTCCGACCTACCAGCTTACCGGGCGCGAGGCGATGTGCCCGCGTGGGCGCGTGCAATTGCTGCGCGGGCTGCTCGAAAGCCGGCTGGAGCTGACCGACAACCTGCGCGACATGATCTACACCTGCTGCGGCTGCAACGCCTGTTACGTGAACTGCCCGAGCGGGGTCGACGTCGAGAAGTTGATCAACGAAGCCCGCGCCGCCATGCGCGCCAAGGGCGTCGAACTGCCGGCGGGCCAGGAAGCGATGCGTTCTCGCCTGGCCGACGTGAGCAACCCCTTCGGCCTCGATCGCGCGGAACGCGCCGCCTGGCTTCCGCCGGAATTGCGCAAGCCGCGCACGGCGGAAACCTGCCTGTTCATGGGCTGCTCAATCTCCTTCGCCAACAACAAGACCGGCAAGACGATCCTGCGCATCCTCGAAAAGGCCGGGGTCGATTTCATGCTCCTGGGCGAGGAGGAGGAATGCTGCGGCGACCCCCTCGTGCGCATCGGCGAGACGCAACTGGCCGAGGCGATGATCGAGCGCAACCAAGCGCGGTTCCGCCGATACGGCGTCCGGCGCATCGTCACGCCGTGCGCCGGCTGCGTGAAATCCTTTCGCCGCCATTACGGCGGGTTCGAGTCGCGGCACCTGGTCGAATGGATCGCCGACCTGATCGACGAGGGCCAGATCAAGCCGCGGAAGCCGGTGGGGAGGAAAGTCATCTACTTCGACGGGTGCGACATGGGGCGGCAGTTGGGAATCTACGAGCCGCCGCGCCGCATCCTGCGCGCGATCCCGGGCATCGAGCTGATCGAATACGACAAGAGCCGCGAGTTCGGTCAATGCTGCGGCGGGCCGCTGATTTCCTACGATCCGGAGATGGCGAGCGCGGTCTCGGCGCAACGCGTGGCCGAGGCCGCGGAGAAGGGCGCCGAGACGATCGCCGCGGCCTGCCCGACGTGCTTCCTCAATCTGCGCTCCGGCGGCCAGGCCTCCGGGCAGCGCATCGACGTCCAGGACGTGATGGCGTTGTTGTATCGGTCTCTAAAGGGAGACTGAGAACTGATACAACTTTTAACCACAAAGAACACAAAGGGCACAAAGAACCAATAACAATAGATGTTCTTTGTGTTCTTTGTGGTGGATGATGTTTTCTCATCGCCACGTCCGCCAAAAGCGCCACAACTCGCACAAGGCTTTCCAAATCACCCGCGGGCGCGCGCCGCTCTGCCGGCCGGAGCGCCGCGGATAGTGCGTCACCGGGATCTGCGTCCAGGTGAAACCGCCATGCTTCGCCCGCACCAGGATCTCCGTGTTGACAAACGCGCCGACCGAGTCGATCGGGATCGCATCGAACACGCGGCGGCGAAAGAGCTTGAACGCGCAGTTCAGGTCGCGGAACCGCAAGCCGAACGCCAGGCGAACCAACAGGCCCCACCCCCAGGCCAGCACGGCGCGGACGAACGGATCGCGCCTCCGGCGTCGGTAGCCGGCGACGATGTCGCACTCGCCGATCCGCTCCACGAGCCGCCCCAGCTCGCCGGGGTCGAATTGGCCGTCGCTGTCGGTGAAGAACACCAGCTCGCCGCGGCACTGGCGGATGCCGGTCTTGAGCGCCGCGCCATAGCCGCGCTGGCCTTCGTGGCGCAGGAGGCGAATTGGCGGAAACTCGCGCCGCAGCGCCCCGACGCGACCCGCCGTCGCATCGTCGCTGCCGTCGTCGACCACGATGATTTCGTAGCGGGCAAAGCGCGCAGCCAGCGCGGCAACCAGCCGGCGCAGAATCGCCTCGATGTTCTCCGACTCGTTGTGGGCCGGCAGAACGGCGCTGATCTGGATCGCTTCGTCGGGCATGGCGCGCTATCCATTTCCCGCGCCGAGAAAGAGTTCGCCGCGCGGTTCCTGGGTCGTCGAAGACATAGAGGACGTATAGGTCCTATGGGTCGCATAGGTCGTATAGGTCCTATAGGAGCCAGCCCCTACGACCGGCAAGTCGCGCGACGAACATGGCGCAAGCCGCGCCGCTGGCCCCAGTACAGCCCGGCATGCTTGGCCAGGCGATCGACAACCGAGCCCGGAATGAACCGCGCCTCGCCATGACGCGCGAGCCAAACGACGTCGCTAGCCACCTCGCGCGCGCAACGCCCCAGCGCGCGCGCCAGGGTGATGCGCCGTTGATGGACCCACGCCAACCCCAGGCCTTCCAAATACGACCGGCGCCACATCGCGCGCGCGCCCCGCGGATGGCTGTGCACGACGACGGCGTCGGCCTGGTAGCGGATTTCGCGCCCCTGGCTTTGCGCCCACTTCGCCCATTCATGGTCCTCGGCCACGACGGCCTCTTTGGCGAACGGATGGAGACGCCAGAGGTCCGCGCGGATCATCGAGCAGGCGTTGTCCATCCAGCAGTCCGCCGTCTGCGCCCGCGAGACCGGCGGATACGCCGTCTCCAGGTCCTTGCGGTTGAGCGGATGGTCGTTCGGGCGCGGCGTCTGCCGCCCATAGGCGCCTGCCACGAGCGCCGAGTCGAACGCCGCGGACAATCGCGCCAGGTAATGCGTGTCCGCCGGGAGAGCGTCCTGGCTGAGAATGGCGATCAGCTCGCCGCGCGCCTCCTCGATGGCGCGGTTCAGCGCGAAGGCGCTGGAGTATTCGGAAGGCGCGATGCGGAACAGGCGAATCGGCCGGCTCTCCAGGGCGGCTTGCACCTCCTGCGACGAGCCCGAATCCACGACGACAATCTCCATCGGCGCCGGCTGCTGGGCCTGGACCCGGTCGAGAACCTCCAGGGCCGCCAGAGCGTCGGTCTTCATGCGGATCACCACGCTGATCGTGGGGACGACGGGCTGAGGGGGCGGTGTGGGAGGCGTCTTCATCCGGCCGGCCAGAGATCGAGCATTCGAATTCCCCATGAGGGGCGCAAAGCCCGCTCACAACGGTTCTTTAGAGTACACCAGAACGCGAATGAGGGGTCAAATTGAGAAGACGCGATGGCCGATGGCCGATTGTCGATTGACCATTGCGTTTTGCCAAGTTGACATGATCGACGGTTCTGGTAGAGTCGCCACGGCTTTTCCACGCCTGTTTCCGGCTGACGATGAATCAGCCTCTCATTTCGCGGAAAGAAAGACGATCCTCCATGACACGGCTTTGCTCCATCGTTTGCCTGACGCTGATTCTGGCCGCGGCGCTGACGGGATGCCGCCCGAAAACGCCCAAGGATCAACTGGAGAAGGCGGAGGAGTTGTTCCAGGCCGGGGACATCGCCGGCGCCATCGCCCTCACGCAGAAGGTCAAAGCCATGCCGCTCGACGAGACGACGTACGGCCTGGCGACCATGCTGCTGGGCAAATACTACGTCTACAACCGCCAGCCCAGCGATGCGCGCCAGCAATTCGAGGAAGTCTACAAACGATTCGGCGCCGAGAACCCCAATCCGGTTCTGGCGAACCAGGCCCGAAGCGCCGCTCTGACGCTGGTCCAAAGCTGGCTGGTCGATAACCAGCCTCAGAAGGCGTTGACGCTGGCGCACGAGACGTCCGCGACCCTGCATGCGCCGTCGGACTTTTCCGACAACCTGTCGATGTTGTCGGTCGAGGCCCTCGTCAAACTGAAACGCTACGACGAAGCGCTGCAACTGGTCGACGCGCTGGAACAGGCGCAAAAGGATGTCAACGCCGCGCTCTACCACGAGGAGCGGGCCGTGGGCATTCTCACCGAACAGAAGAAATTGGCCGAGGCGTCCCAACGCTACTTGGACTTTGCCAAGAGATTCCCCACGGAATACGCCATTGACGGCGAGATGGAGTTGCGCGCCGGCCTGGTTTATCCCGAAGACACGAAAGACGAGGCGATGCGCGCCACGCGCGAGGCTCTGCTGAAGAAAGCGGTCGCGGAGTTCGAGAAGGCGCGCCAGCGTGAGACGAATGTGGACCTGCAAAGCCGACTCTATCTGCGCGAGTCGACGGCCGAGTGGGCGTTGGGCCGCCACGCCGCCGCCGAAGACATGCTCAGCAGCGTCACCCAGCGTCTGGCCGTCAATCCCCAGGTTCGCGGCACGGCTCTGCTGGGCCTGGCCGATTACAAAGCGACCGAAGGGGATTACGACAAGGCCCTGGAATACTACCGCCAATTGCAGCGCGAGTTTCCGCAATTTTCCGAGAACGCGCAGCAACGCATTGTCGATGTGAACCGCAAGCAGGCGGAAGTCGCGATTCTGGGCGCGAAAGGCGGCGCGACCACGGGCACGCTCAGCCTGCAACCGGCTTCGGCGCCGGGGTCGGCGCCCAGCGCCCCCGCTGAGCCGCAGCCGCCGGGCCAGCCATAGCGGATCGCGCGTTTGCGGGATGGCCGTTAGAGTGGCGCAGGCTTTCCAGCCTGTGATACTGGGCATCCCACGCTAC